>JASLZV010000067.1 GCA_030754715.1 Phycisphaerae bacterium | reverse complement strand
TTGAACCGAACGTCGCCGAGGTATTGTTGCATCTCGGGGTAGCCCTCGCCCGGAGCAAGACCGTAAGTGGCCCTGGCCGCATCGATCACCTTCACTACGTCCCCCAAAGACTCCGACAAATGCATCGTGGTGCCCTTGACGGCCGTCGGTATGTCGAACACTTTGGTCAAATAGCTCGCAGTCTTCTTCGAAGTCAGGAAACGCACGAAGTCCACCGCTTGACGGGGCTGACGGCTTTTCTTGAAAACGAAAAAGTAGCCTATGCCCGGCGTGACGGCTGTTGGGTCGCCCCGGGGGTTCTCTACGGTTGGCAGGTTGAAGGCGCCCAGTGAGAAGTCCTCGGGAATCTTCCCGTGCATCTCGTACACCAGTGAGGCCTGGCACTTGACCATCGCGGTGTGCCCCAGGAAAAACTCCAGTTGGGCCTCCTTGTGGTTCATGCCCATCGACCCGGCTTGAAAGTAGTTGGTCGCCAGCCTCTGCGTCCAGGCAAGGGCCTGAACGAATTTGGGGTTGTTGTAACTACCGGGCACGAGGAGTTGCTGGTCGTAGTAACGATCCAGCCCGACCAACTGATAATAGATGTTGTCGATGAAGGTCTGGGCGTAGGAATGGTACATGCCCTGGAACGCCATGGGCCAGATTCCCGCGGCCTTGATCTTCTCGCACAGAGCAAACAGTTCGCCCCAGGTCTTGGGCGGCGCCCAGCCGTGCTCGGCGAACATCTTCTTGTTGTACCACATCATTTGGACGTTGTAGAAGGCCGGTACGGCATACGTTTTGCCCTGGTATGTGTGGCGATCGAGACTCCCCGGCAGGAATGAATCGCGCCACGTTCCGGTGCCTTCCCAATTCGGCCCGTCCAGAAACTCATCCAGCGGCAGCATGTAACCACTGCGGATAAGGCTCCAGTAGTTGATCCCGACGCAGGTTATCTCGGGGAACGAACCTTCAAGGATGCGAATGCGAAGTTTGTCGGCAATTCGTGGACTTCCGGATATGCTGATCCTGACGCCGGGACGCTGCTTTTCATATTCCCGGGCCGGCTTGCGATGGACGTTCAAACCCTCCTCCACCTCGAAAAGAAGTACCTCGATGGGGGCGGTCTCCTGCGGCGCAGCCGATACTTCCTCGGCGTCGCCGGGTGCGACGGCAATGATTTTCTTTGTCTTGTGGCGCCAATATCCGATGGGGGCCGGCTTTGTGTCACAGCCGACCACAACCACAGACAGCGCCAATACCGCCAACATGCCCGATGTAGCAATCTTGCACATTACCCACCCATTACGGCGGCCGCTGCGGTGCGCCCCGACCATCGCCCCGACAGGCCGTCTCAGTGCGGTTTTCTCATCAATCGGCATCTCGCATTTGAGCCGACATCTGCCGCATAGAATCTGCGGGGACCCGCTGCCGGCCTTCTTCGACAGTAAGATATCCCAATCCACCAGCCGGTACAACGAGTTTCGCCGCGCCGGCGGAATCAATCAGCAATGCCTTGTCCCTGGCGGCGCTTCGGCCACGGCCACCGGAGCCTCCCCCCCGGAGGGCTCCGTGGCTGGTTCAATCGGCGCGGGCCACTCAGCGGGCAGTTCGCCGGCTGGCGGTGGGCCTTCAAATTGACTGTCCGGTGCGTACCTGGCCGCCTCGGGAGGTTCGGGGGCCTCGGCGGCGGGCGGTTCGCTCCGCGGCGGGGCGGTTGCGGCCCATTGCGGCAGGATCGGCACCTGCAACTGAGGCAGGGCAACGGATAACAGCGGCAGGCACACCAGGCTGGCGGCCGCCAGGGCCCAGATGAGATGTCGCACGGCGGTCGACCCGCGGCGAAGCAACAGTCCGACTGCCCCGGCCGCCGCCAGAAGCACCAGTCCCTTGGCCGTGGCGTCCAGCAGGACGGCCCGCCATCCCATGGACACGGGGGGCATCGCTTGCAGCGACACCATGATTACCGCCCTTCGTACCTGGCGTTTTTGAACAGTTATGCCAACCGGTCGAGTTGCTCGTCGCTGGGCGCCGGGTTGGAGGCGTCCAGCAGTGCGGCAACGGCCTGTTCCGGCCGCCCGTCGAAGAACGTTTGCAGCAGCCTTCGCACGGCGGAGTGGCTGGCCTCTCTGCGCGAGCGCGTCGGCAGGTAGATATACTTGTTGCCGAGTTTCCGGTGTTTGAGGTGGCCCTTTTCTTCCAGTATCCGCATAGTTGCCCGCACGGCTGAATAACTCGGCGGGTGGGGCATGACCTTGTGGACCTCGGCCACCGACGCGCGGCCATGCCGGTAAACAACGTCCATGATCTGCTGCTCGCGGCGGCTGAGGTGTATGTGGGACTTGGTGGCCATGGCGATTCCTTTCCCGGTAACTTCTTTAACACCCTGAGAGGGTAAGTGGTTTTCCCGAACTGCTAAGGTATTAGCAGTATGTATCAGGCGCGTCAAGGGAAAATGTTAAATTTTTAGCAGAAACTTGCCGTCCCTGTGGCCGGCAGCAGCCATCAGGAGGATCATCCCCTCGGGGTGATTTCCCAATCCCTGCTATGGCGGTACCCGGCTGCGTTCATCATCCCGAGCAGCCAAGGCGCGCTTCGGTGGCCTGGTGAGGTCATGGCTTTTCGTCTGTGGCCAAGGCCGTCGCCGATTGGGCGATGGGACGGTTAAGAGAGTTTTCCTTCGTGTTCGGCCGTCACGTAGTTCATGCAGAAATCGTCCCTGCCGGCGACGACCTCGGCAGCCAGGGTCGCCGCGATAATGCCCGGTGTGCACGGGTCAATAATTCCCACGTCCATGCCGTGGAAAATCGCCTGGGACAGCAGGGCGAAATTGACGAGTTTTCGCTTCGGCAGGCCGTAACTGATATTCGAACAGCCGCCGCCGATGTGTACGTCCGGCCAGGCCCTGTGGATGGCGGCGATCGCCTCGATCACGGCCCGCCCGCAGTCCGGATCGGCCGACAGCGGGAAAAAGCATGGATCGATGATGATGTCTTCCATCTTGCGGCCGCAGGCCTGAAATTTTTCAATCAGGGCGGCCGTGCGTTCCACGCGGTCGTCCACGCCCGTCGGTGCGCCGTCGTCGCTCATCAACAGCCCAACAACCATGCACTCGTGTTTTTCCAGGATAGGGAGCAGCGGCTTGAGGTGCTCCG
The DNA here is from genome assembly GCA_030754715.1 of Phycisphaerae bacterium. Taxonomy (GTDB): domain Bacteria; phylum Planctomycetota; class Phycisphaerae; order SM23-33; family SM23-33; genus JASLZV01. The sequence continues at coordinate 4,891 of JASLZV010000067.1, read as the reverse complement.
ACTCCAGCGAGATGCTGTTCATGACCGGTTTGCCCTTTGCCAATGAGAGCCCCGCCTCCATCGCACGGGGATCGGCGGAGTCGACCGAGACGGGCCGATCGGTGCTGGCCTGAATGAGATTGACCAGCCATTCCATATTCCTGACTTCTTGACCCTCGCGCGGGTCGCCGCCGTTGACGTCGATATAGTCCGCGCCGGCATCGGCCTGCTGGCGGGTGATCTTGATGATGTGCTGCTCGTCGCGAGCCTCCAGGGCGGCCGCGATCGATTTACGCGTCGCGTTGATCTTTTCACCGATGATAATCATTCTGCTGGTATCTCCTTAACTGCCGCGAGGCCGGGCGGCCCGAAGCACGAGAACTTCAAATCACTTGTCGGTATGGAACTCGCCGGCGGCGTGGCTGGTCCACATGTCGTCCAGTTCGGCGGCGGTGAAGGTCCGGGACTCGCCGCCGGTGGACCTTGCCAGGTCGGCCAGTTCCTTTTGGGCGTCGGCCGACGCGTCCAGGGCGATAGTCAGCAGGCAGGTTCCTTGGGTCGAGATTTTCTCGGCGACGGTCTGCAACTCTTGGGTATCCATGCCGGTGCTGCGCGCCATCAGGACAATAGTCGCCGGTTTGGCTGCCAATGCCGCCCGCAGCCCGCGGGCCAGGTCGGCGGCGCCGAAGACCTCGGCCGTCAGAAATTCCCGGACCTTGGCCTGTGCGGCCTGGTCGGCTTCGATCAGTTGGTCCGACAGCGCTTGGTCGGTTTCCTCCCCCAACAGGATTACGGTGAACTTGGCCCCGTCGAGTGACTTCAGGGACGCCTTGGCGATTTCGCCGGCGTATTCGATGACCTGGTGCATGTTGTCGCTGACGTCGATGCAATAGACCACCGGGGTGGCCACCTTCATATCGCCCGCGACGGCTGGATGGTCGCTGTTTATTGTGAAGGCCGTGACGCCGTAGTCCGCGGTTATGGGCGGAGATTCCGGGGATTTCTTCGATGTCGGGATGTCTTTGACCACGTGCAGGCCCACCAGGATACTGAAGGCAATGATCATACCCACGATCAGGACAGACAGGATAATCGAGATGATGCCTTGGAGTTTGACGGGTTTTGCGGTGGGGATTTCTGTCTGGCCGTGGGCCGCGGCGATGGCGGTTTCGTCCGCCGGGTCGGTCGAACCGGCTGGGGGCGATGCCGGCGCGTCGGGTCTGCCTGTGGGAGATTCGGGTCTGGCGCCGTTGTCTGCATTGGTGACCTTGTTGGGCACCAACACCAGTGCAGCACAGTATGGACAGCGGCAGACCCCGCCGGCAAAGGCGTTGTCAATCGATATCTTCTTCCTGCAATCCCTGCAGCGAATCCTGGTGGCCATGGGATGATTCCTTCACTGTGGAGCCCGGACGCCGCAAAGACCTGAATATAATGCCGTTGGACCGGCGAATCAACGGCTCGTTCGCGAAACCGGCTTCGGCGGTACGGTAAACTTTCGGGACGTGCCGGCATTTTGGGCTACTGTTGGTGTTGACTCAGGCGGTCTGTTGGCGTAGATTTCCTACTTTGCCTGCGAGAGGCGCTCTGCCGGCCCTTGAAGTGCAGGCAAATCAGGTTGGTCCCGGTGGGGGCGTATTGCGGTGATACGCCTGGACGCGGGGCCGCGAGCATGGGAGCAGTTCAGTGATGGCCGAGGAAACGAACAATCAAGCCGCCGCGGCGAAGGGGGACAACGCCCAAGGCGACAATCTGCCCGAAAACAGCGTGACCATCGAGGACGCCGGATTATTGCGGAAGAAGGTCACCGTCAAGGTTCCCCAGGAGCGGATCGACGCCAAGCGGGAAGAGATGTTCGGCGAGTTGCATGACGCGGTCCAGGTTCCGGGCTTTCGCATCGGCCACGCGCCGCGCCGCCTGATCGAAAAGCGATTCGGCAGGGAGGTTACCCACGACGTTCGCAACGCCCTGGTGGGTGAGTCGCTGGGCCAGGCGATCGAGAAGTCGGATCTCCAGGTACTCGGCGAACCGGACCTGGACCTGGAAAACGTCGAACTGCCCGAAAGCGGTGATCTGGAGTTTACCTTCGAGGTGGAGGTCGCCCCCGAGTTCGAACTGCCCGAAGCCAAGGGCATCAGAGTCGAGAAGATCGCATACCAGGTTACCGAGGAGCGGATCGACGCATACATCGACGAACTGCGCCAGGCCAGGGCAACCCACGAACCCACGGAAGACCCCGCCGCCGATGGCGACCTTGTGAACATCTCGGCCAGGATCAGTATCGCCGGCGGCGAGACGGTTCAGCGCGATAACCTGTCCCTGCGCGTTGCGCCAGGGCAAATTGAGGGCTTGCCGCTGGTGAACCTGGGCGCCGAACTGACCGGCAAGAAGGCGGGCGAAACAGCCGAATTGAAAATCACCGTGCCCGGCGCTCACCCCAACGAGGACTGGAAGAACAAGGAAGCCTCCGTTGATATTACCGTCAAGGAAGTGCGCAAAGCCGTGCTGCCCGAAGGAGGTGAGGCGTTCGCTAAACAGGCCGGATTCGAGACGCTTGACGAATTTCGCGGCTTTGTCCGAAACCGCATGGAGTTGCGCCTGGCGTCCGAAACAAAACGCCACATGCGCGAACAGGTGTCTCAGTTCCTCCTGGACAACACGGACTTCGATCTGCCCGAGGGTGCGGCTGCTCGACACAGCGAACAGGTCCTACAGCGACGCTACGTCGATCTGATGCGGCAAGGCGTGCCTCGCGAGCGAATCGACGAGAACCTCACCCGGCTGCAGGCCGCCGCGGATGAGCAGGCCAAACGCGAACTGAGATTGCAGTTCATCCTGGACAAGGTGGCCGAGGCCCGGAACATCGAGGTCACCGAGGAAGACATCAACAGCGTGATTGCCTCGATGGCGGGGCAGTATGAGCGGCGTCCGGAGCGGCTGCGGCAGGAACTGGCCTCGGCCGGTACGCTCGAGCAACTCCGGATGTCGATGCGCGAAGACGCCGCTCTGGACAAACTTCTCGAACAGGCCGAGGTTGTTGAGGTGTCGCCGGCAGAGGCTGAAGGACAGCCGGACAAGGACGCCAAAGACCAGAAATCCAAGGCCAGAAAGACCGCCAAAAAAAGCGCAAAGAAAACCGTCAAGAAGACCGAGAAGAACTCTGCCGGCAAGACCGCTGGAAAATCTGTCAGGAAATCCGCCGGGAAACCCCCAAAGCACTCGCAGTAATTCATCCCGGCAGGAGCAGAAAATGATGAACCGACTTGCAGATCGGAAGACCATGGCCTACAAGGATTACGCCGCCCGGCGCGAAATGACGCTGGAGGAACGTCTGGCCGAAGAGCGGATTGTGTTTCTGTGGGGCGAGATTGTTCCCAACATCGCCGGCGGGCTGATCATGCGCCTGCTGGAACTTCAGGCCAAGACCCGCGACCGCGACATTCATCTGTACATCAATTCGCCCGGCGGGGCAGTGGACGACACACTGGCTGTCTATGACACAATCCAGTTCCTTGGATGCGACGTGGCTACCTACTGTGTCGGACAGGCTGCCAGCGGGGCGGCGATCATCCTGTCGGCCGGCACCAAGGGAAAGCGATACGCCCTGCCTCACAGCAAGGTAATGATCCACCAGGTGTGGGGCGGGGTCAGCGGACAGGCCGCTGATATCGCCATCCAGGCCGAGGAGATAATCAAGACGAAACGCGTTCTCAACGAATTGCTTGCCCGGCACACCAACCATAGTATAGAGCAGATCGAACAGGACACCGAACGTGACCGCTACCTGTCGGCGGAAGAAGCGGTGCAGTACGGCATTGTTGACGAGGTGCTCGAGGTCGCGCAAGAGGCGAAAAAGAAATAAACCCCGTCGCGAGATACTCCACCGGGAGAATCGCGGCACAATATGCGTCCCGAGCCGTCGCGACGCGTGGCAGATAATTATGACCCACAACCAACACTTGATACCGATTGTTGTTGAGAGGACCGGGCGCGGCGAGCGGAGTTACGACATTTACAGCCGCTTGCTTAGCGACCGCATCGTTTTTGTTGGCGGCATGATCGACGACGACATGGCGAACGTGGTGGTTGCCCAACTGCTGTTTTTGTCCAACGACGACCCGCACGCCGACATCCACGTGTACGTCAACTCGCCGGGCGGCGCCGTGTCGTCCGGACTGGCCGTTTACGACACCATGCAGTTCATCCGTCCTGACGTTTGCACCTACTGCGTGGGGATGGCCGCATCCATGGGGGCGTTGCTGCTGGCCGGCGGTACGTCGGCCAAGCGGTTTTCTCTGCCTAATAGCCGCGTCCTTATACATCAGCCGCTGATCCGCGGTGTCCTCACGGGCCCGGCTACCGAACTTGACATCGAGGCCAGAGAAATCATCCGCCTGAGAAAACGCATTTACCAGATCCTCTCGATCCATACCGGGCAGGAAGTCGAGCAGATCGAGCGTGACTGCGACCGTAACAAGTGGCTGGATGCGAGCGAAGCCGTCGACTACGGGTGCGTGGACGAGATACTCCAGCGCATGCCTGAGATGCCCAAGACCGGAGACCGCGACAAATGAACCTTCCCCAGTGCCGATGGCTGATTGCACTTGCCGTCATGCTGGTCGGCGCCCTTGGCTGCCAAAACGGCCTGAACCTTTCAGGCCGGGACGCCAAAATCGAAAAACTCCACAAAGAACTGGAGAAAACCGCCGAATCACTCCGCGAGGCCAGCCAGACCAACCACGGGATGCAGATCGTCGTTATTGATCAGCAGAAGCAGATTCGCACTCTTCGGCAACTCGGTGACGAGCGACTAAAAAAAATATTTCACGTGCAGGCCATCCGACTGGGCCAGTACACCGGCGGGGCGGACTTTGACGGGCAGGCCGGCGATGACGGTATCACGGTGTACCTG
>JASLZV010000066.1 GCA_030754715.1 Phycisphaerae bacterium | reverse complement strand
CATGAGTTGGAAGATTTTCCCACGAGTTAGGGCATACCTGTCGTCCTCACTGTATCGTTGCTCGATGAATTCCAGCCGCTTTTTTATCTCGGCGAAATCATCCTTGCACGAACAACTTGAACAACCGCCTCCTCGCTCGACCCTCTGGTCGATGTCGGTTTTCAAGAGGTTGAGGGACTCCCTTAACCTGGCCTCTATGAACTCCCTGACAGCGGGTACGACGTTCTTCGATAGTTGACTGCTATGTGGCATTGTTATTCACCCAGGCCCATGGCCTGTCGCATTGGAATGATGTTCCCTTTGGCCGCTTCGGCCTGAATCTTTTCCTGCGGTTGAACCGAAGCGCCTCGCATTTTTTCCATCACCGCCATCTCCTGTGACGGAGACATGCCCTGCTCCGCTTCTCTTTCGGTGATCTTGAACCTGTCAAGATCGCTGACACCCATTGCGCGAATCGCTTCCTCGACGATCTTGCCGCCCTTGTACTCCATTTGCAGGCCGGTCTGGTTGATGACTTGCAGCATCGACAGCCAGGTTTCTGCGTTACGGGTCGGCTCTATCGGAAGCGTGCCGTCGATGACCAGGTAATCGACATCGCCCTGGAGTTCAGCCTGCTTGTAATCAAAGTAGCCGTCGTTAGTGTTCGCTTCGAGTCTGGTCGAAGTATCTGAGGGGTCGAGACGGATCGCGCCGCCTTCGAGGAGAGAATCCTGTAGGTTGCCCACCATCATCCGCACCATTGGCCGGATCGTGGTGGCCGACATGATTCTGGCCAGTACGCCAAGACGTTGTGAGCCAAGTTGGGTCAGCCGGGCGATCTCTGTGGCGCTGCGGATCCCGCTTGCTGTCGGCACGCCCTGCTGGGCGTCACTGGCCGCGCTTACCCGCTGCTTGAGTTCCGACATTGCGGCGATATCGTCCCAATGGCCCTTGGTAACGTCTGGCACCTGGGCGATAAAGACCCCCTCACCCGGCTTGGTGCCGGGCAGGGTTCTGACCACACCCCACGGGTTACGGTCAATGAGGTCGGGAACGCTAACCTGAGTCGGGTCAACGAACACGAGGTTGTTAAGCGCCGCTTGCACGTTGTCGATTCTGGAACGGAGGAGCCAGGTTGAGACTTCGTGAAGCGGCAAAAGAAGATCGTACAGAGATTGGCTGTAGGTCTTGTGAACGTCGTGGAACAGGCCGCCGACCACGACCGGAAACTGGCGGCCGTAAGGATTCAACTGGCAGCGGATCACTGCTTCTTCGTCCATGATCGTGATCACCATCCAGACCTGATCTATCGACGGGACGCCTATCTCGTAACCGTTAAGACGAACCCATGCTTCGTCTATAAGACGAGCATCGTCTAGCGAAAAATTAAAACCTGAATCGGTCCCGACTTCCAGGTCCGGGCTGATGTTCAGGCCGCGGCCTTCTTCACGGATCACCATGTGGGCATCCCATGAACTGGACTTGGCAACGCCGCGCCGGAGTCCCGGGTATTTACGGATTTTCGGATACATGCCGGAGCCGATCAGAGCATTGGTCGAGACGTGATCAACGAACACTACGAACTGCATCCGGTCCCAATCACCCCAGGTTACGCGGGGGTCTGGGAACACTCGTCTTGGATCGAAGTTGACCACCTGGTTGGTGTTCGTCTTGGGATCCCAGACGACCTTCGCCGGGGCGAATCCGTAGCGAACCGAATCAAGCAGCAACTGTGCAAGACGAGCCTCGCCCGCGCTGCGGCGCATGTGCTGGTGCAGGAGCCGTTCGAGGATCGCCGCAGACTTTCTCGATTTGCGGTTCATCCCTTCGAGTTGGAACATCGGGTTCCTGCCGCCGAGCGCAGACATCAGGTATGTCAGCACCGTATCGGCAATAGCCCGGGTGTCTGCGATAACGACTTTCTCGCGGAACTTGGTCGCGTCTGCCGGCACCCAGACATCGTGGGCGCGGTCTGCGTCCTTCCAGTGGTCGTATCGACGGGAGATGCGGGCGTAAGACATCTTGGTCATGGCGCGGACGTAATCGAGGAGTTTGCGCTCCTGCTCGTCCGTCAGCATGTCGGAAATGTCCCGGTAGTCTGTCAGCGGCTCAATAAGTTCTGACAGATCAACAACTACATCATCATCTAATCGCCCAGCCCGTTCTTCTTTGTATCTGGCCATCGTACCCTTTTATCTCGTGAGAGGAAAAATGTCGTCCACACTATTCGCCCCAACGGACAAAATAGCGCTCTTTGCGCTCTTCGCGTCCCACGTTATCGACCCACTCACCGAGTTGCTTTGCGTCAGGGTCTATTGGAGAGAACTGGGCGTAGAGGGAGCTCGAAAGATCGATGGTGCCCGAGATAGCGTCGGAAGCCTGGCCGCCCATGCGGGACAGCACATCCAGGCCCATCGAGAGGGCATCCACGATGTCGTCATGCTTGCCGGAAGGAAAACTTTGCATCTCCGTGAAAAAATCATCGAGCCAACCGGCTTTATTAGGCAGGAACACTCTCCCCCCCTCGATCAGCGGAGTCACCGCGTTCAGCCGCGCCACCTTGTCGTTCACAACCTTGTACGGTATGACTGACATACCGGACTCAGTGCGGAGTTCCTGTAGCAGAGATTGGCCACTGGCTTTATCTTCAATGTAGATACCGCGCAACCCCTTGCCCCGGTACTGGGCGTTGGTCGAGATACAGATACGCTTGAGGCCCGGAAAGTCCCACTTGCCCCGCACGCAGTCGATGATGTGGAGATCGCCTGTAGGGGTCATGCCCCAGACGAGGAGGACACTAAAGTCCGCTGTCTCGGTTTTCTTGAATGCCGTGTCGGCCGATATGATCAGGAACTGGTACTCCTGCTCTTCGCTTTTTTCGTACTGCTTCCACCAGACCGATTTGATGATGTTGCCGCCGAGGACGTAAGGCGTCTGCTGGTATAGGGAAGCGAATTCCCGGGCGTCCAGGCGTTCGCGCTTCTTCAATTCTTCCAGCGGGAATCGTTCAGGCCACAGAGCCGTCTCTTCCTCTTTGTAGACGTCGCGTTTCGACGGAGCGACTTTGGGCAGCATCTCACTGGGCAAATAGCGGGGGTCGTCCGGCGGCAGCATCGAGACGTTCATCTTGATTTGCGTCGGCGTCTTTTGGATTGCCGAGAAATTGACGTGGTGCCACTCCCCTTCCTTCCAGTCGTCCGTCTCCATAATGCGCCCCGCCACATCGTCGGGGTGCCAACGGGTCAGGATGATGATCTCGATCGCGGCAGTGCCGTCCGGCTCGGGCTGTTTACGAGTTGTGAGTGCTGAGACGTAGTAACTCCAGACTTTGTTGCGCTGGGTCGCGGATTCCGCCTCCTCACGAGCCTTAATCGGGTCATCGAGGATCAGCAGAGTCGCTGCGCGGCCCGTGGTGGAGCCGCCCACGCCAGTGGCGTAGTAGGAACCGTGGGCTGTGGTACGCCAATCGTCTACGGCGCGGGATTCATCGGACATCTCGAAGGTGTCGAACGACTGCAAGACGAGCGGCTCGCGGGCATGGTCCCGCACCTGGCGGCCGAATGTTTTGGCGAGGTCTTGGTTATACGAGGTCGAGAGGACGTTGCGATTCGGCTTGCAGGCCAGGTAATAAACGGGGAATAAGACGGTTGCAAAGAACGATTTGCCGTGCCTGGGCGGCATAGTGATGAGTAGGCGTGTCGTGCCGAGATCCCCGCGTTCCAGTTTGTCCAGAGTATCGATGAGTTCCTCTTGAAACCCGGCAAACTTGAATTGTGGGTACAGCGATGTACAGAACCCGCGGAAAGATTCCCGGGTGTCCATGAGTTTGAGGAGGTGTTTAGCCGCTTCCTTCCTGGTGACAGGCACTCTAATCCTCTCCCTCTTCTTCCAGCCTTTCTGCCTCAATAACGATCTGGTGCAACTCGTCTTCAGTCAGTTCGTGCAATTGTTTGTTTTCGACAGTGTGCTGATTAAACGAGTGGTGCAGATCAGGCATTACTTTATTCAACATGACACTGAACAGTCGTACCTGTTGGTTGCTCCAGTCCTTATCCCCCTGCAAAACAGCCCGGATGTTGGGGATATTCTTGCGAACGACGTCGAGAACAGAGCGTCGAACACGATCAATTTCTACCGGTGTGACTGCGGGTAGCCCCCCACCCTTCATAGGATGGGGGTTCTTTCTCACGTCCGGCATTTAACTGCCGGTGGTGGTTTCTGTGGTTGTCGTCGTTTCGGTGGAGTGATCGTCTGTGTCTGAGCAGTTGTCGCCAGCACAGTTATTGTTGGTTATCCCTGTGTTGGACGTCCCAACCTCACAACCCGCAAGAAGAAATACCGAAGCGGTCAGCAGGACCGCCAATGTTGCTCTTAAATTCATTACTCTTTCTCCGATTGATGTATGCCAAAGCGGAAAGACCATCCGCTATCTCCCAACTTGTACGTCTGATACGTCGAACAGCCAGACATAAGAAGGACCACAACAAACAAAACAACTGCTGCTGCAATTACAGTCTTCCTGGTCGTCCACCAGTCGGGGTTCCCCAACCGATCAACGATGTTGGTTACTAAATCAATAAGGTTCTGCATAACGTCTCCGATGTGTGACAGTGATTCCAAATTTTGGTGCGATTACTCAACGACCCCGACATGACAACACCTGGCGGCGGCGAAGGGGGGGCGTAGCCCCCCCTGTGGAATCGCCATGGCGTTCACAATTTGCACCTTCCGTCTTGTAACTCATTGAATATCCGTAGTGTTTGTGTCCCATCAGAGGGGAAAGGTTGGTGCATTGTTTTGAAAACAACGTGGTTCCGGTTGGAAACAATACCTCTGGAGGTCGTGTTCCTAATCAAACCACTTAACTAGATTCCTGTCGTCCTGTCTCCCTAAAGGGAGACGAGAGGGGATAACGGATGGTCAGTCAGTCGGCTGATCACAACTTGCTGATAGGAGATTCATCTAATGAGCAATTACACATCGCAACAGGGCAAAGACCTGATCGCGTTAGCAACCGCCGCGCAGGCGGCAGGCGACACCGCGCAGATCGCGGAGATCCAAGCGGAGTTCGAGAGACGTGCGGCCAAGCGCGACGCCAGGTGCATCATGGCCGAGGACGCCGGTGAGAAATTCGAGCACCACCGCAAAATCGCCGAGTTGGCACGCAGGAACGCGGCGCAGGTGGCCGCGATGGCCGCGCCGAGGGCCGCGATGGTCACGAAGCCTACGGCTTCGCTTGCCAAGATGAAAAAGGCCGAGTTGGTCGCGCTCGTGGCCGCGATGATCGAAGCCTCGTAAGCGCGAGCGTCGTACAGGAAACCCCCGACCCGAGAGGGTCGGGGGTTTTTTTTTGCTGTACCCCCTGACGTTTTCGAGGGTTTTTCAACACACAAACACGGAGACACCAACATGGCCACACACATTCGCCTCAAACGAGACAACCGGAGCAACATGCTCGCGTACCACGACAGCGACCGCATCATCGCGCTCGGCCTCGAACGCAAGCGGTTCCACACTCGTGAGCAGGCTGAAAAGGCCGCGAAACGCAACGGTTTCGTCTTGAATGCCCACAACGTCTTACTCACCCGTTAACACAGGAGGTGCCTATGGCTGAACCCGAAGTTGGACACGAATACCTCTGGTACTACGCAGAGTTCTGCAAAGAAAACAAGATCGTCGGGATCGCGCCAGGGGGATTCTTATTCCCCGATGGGGTGGTGATCCGCCACGATGCCTTGTGCCGCGCACTAACCACCTCGACTCACGATTACTTCGACACGGAGGTGGACGAAATCCCCTCGTGAGCGCAATGCTCACACCATTTGCCCCGGCCCATCGCGGGTCGGGGTTTTTTTATGGACGACAGGGCCACGAGGGGAGGTGCAATCTCCTCCCGCACACACACGGAGGCCACATGGACGACACCGATCCACTCGACACAATCGAGAGCATCTTGACCGCTCGGTCAACCCACCACAAGACTGGTGAACTCATGCCGCAGTTCATTTTGACCGCATGGGACGCCCACCAGATCCTCGACGCAATCAACGAAACGCGACAACGTATTTCTTCTCTCTCTCTCTCTAAAGAGAGACGAGAGAGGATAACGGTCGGCTAGTTTCTTCGGTTCAACCGAACCACTCCGACGGTTTGGCCAACCGTTGGAGTCCATCCCCAATGGCCAAACGGAGACGACAACATGACTGCGAAATATTTACCGTTGCATTCAGCCGAAGCAGAGATCGGCCTGCTCATGATGTACCACGACCTGGTTGCCAAAGGCGAGACGAAAACACAAGCGCTTCGTCTTGATGCCATGCTGCCAGACACATTCACGGAAGCAGAGACGCTGTATCAACCCACGAAACACGACTTGAAGGAGAAGCAATCATGATCGAAGAAGTAATCGTTTGGTTGGTGCTCATCATTGGGTGGGCATCGTTGCTGTGTGTCGGAGGAGTGATTGCTGACGCAATCGAGAGGCGCCTGCAAGACACCGACATCGACCTCAACGTGGAGATGAAGCAATGGCAGAAGACCAGATGGTGATACCCATCACATTCGCAAACGAATGGAATTGGCTACACGACGTCGCAGACCAGTTGGAATCTCTGGATATTCGTGACGTCAAGGACGTTCTTCACAACCTCGCAAACCTACTCAACAACGGAGATCACAACACATGAACACTGAACCTCTACCAACCGCTCACTGCTATATCGTGACACACGAGTGCAATTCCCCCGCAAGTGTCAAGAAATGGGGTGGATTCATGCCTAGCATGGTCAGACAAGACGTTGCCGGGTACAGTCCAATGAACGGTGGCGACCACAAGTGGGCGGCGCCATGGATTTGGGGCAAGACCTTTAGGGCCGCGGAGGAGGCCGCCGAGAGTTACAACCTGAATGTTCTCGGCCTGTCGCAAGACGATGTGGACAACATCGTAATCTCCTCGATGACAGCGGGCAGGGGGTAATCACGATGACTCACAAACGCGACTTATCCATCGAGCCGAAGAACGGCAAGTGGAATGTGTACGAGTGGTCGATACACCCCACAAGCAGTGTGTTAGCGGGACTCGACCGCAAGGTCTGGCAAGACGACTTCGACACCCCGCAAGAAGCGGCACGGGCATTTCCTGATGCGGTGCTGTACCAATCCTTCGTGGAACCACCCCAACTGTCGAGCCAACCACCGTCTGGATACTACGGTGGTGACGGTGGCTTCTACGACGCCGGTGAATACTGGTCGGAAGACGATTACTAACCCACAACCACGGAGAAGACTCATGAAACTTCTGCAAAACGGTGTGCTTCGGAAATGTATACACGAGATCAATCGGATCAAGTCAACCGAAGAAGCGGAGAAGCAGTACCCCGCACTTGCTGTGCACAGGGCCGTCTCTTTCAGTGGCGCCAAGAACTGGAAACCAGAATACATACAGTTCTACGAGGTAGTCGCTGAAGTGAGAACCGCAGACCTTGAGCAGTTGTTCGAGATCTGCAACGTCGGGCCGGAGAACAAGATCGAACGGCTCGCCCGGATGCACTCGGCCAGTGTGGGTGACATCGTGCAAGACGGACGCATATTCCACATGATCGACCCCCATGGGTTCACCAAGATCGAGATCGCAGAGGGATTCGGCATGAAGCCCACGGGGAGGAAGTTGTATTCTTTCGATGTGGACTACTCGTACACGCAATACTCTGGTGGGACATGCACGGTGGAGGCGTCGTCTGAAGACGAAGCAAGAGATTATATGAGTGCAGATTACCCCGATGTCGAACACCGAACTGACCATGCGACGGATAACTTCGAGTATGACTATGGCAACGCAAGGTTGCTTGACGCAGTGGAGGTGTTCGTATGAAGACGGCCAAGCGGGGATTTCATGTGCAGACGGTGTGCCCCTATTGGGGGAAAGTCTTTTGGAGCAAAGCAATCCACCCGACAAGGGAAGAAGCAATCGATTACGCACAAAAGCGGATGAAGTCAGGAAGACGAATCCTGATTTGGGAAAACGTTGATGGCGAGATGCACCTGAAAGCC
>JASLZV010000065.1 GCA_030754715.1 Phycisphaerae bacterium | reverse complement strand
TCGCAATATATAGGTGGGCGTCATCCCACATCGTGGCGAACTTCACGCTGATATCCTTGTCGTCGTCCGGGTTGCCGTGCCATGCCTGCGACGAAGAAATCGTTTGCCATTCCTTGACAGAGCCCCATTCCTTCAGATCGCCATCGACCTTGACGGGGCCCTTGGCTTTGGGGCACTGGAAATCAATTTCGACGGTCCGGACGGGCAACTCCGGCAGGTTGATCTGGCCCCTGACCATATTCAGATAGAACTCGGCCTTGTTGCGGTCAACACCTATGGCATACTCGGCCATGTTCCTAAGGGCGTGGAGGCGGGCCTTGGAAACGGCATCATGCCTGCTGGCGTCGATCTTCCCTGTCAATCCTTTGGCCAACACCAGCAGGGCATCGGCGCCCGCCCTGGCTGATTTCTGTTCGATGCTCCGGCGAATGGTCTGGCCCTTCAGCGCCGCCTCGGCGTACTTCTTGTTTTCTATGTCCGCCTTCATCGCAGCCAGGACCTTTATTTCCACCTCAAGGGCCATTCCTTCTTTCCGGCAGCCCACCACCTTCTTTTCGACGGCGAAGTATCCCACCCAGGCCGCCTTGGCCTTCCCATCCGGCTGGGATGTCTCTTGTCGCTTGCCCAACCAGAGGATCGTGCCCTCACCGGGGTCCAGATTCCGGGTAAACGTCGTCATCCCCTGCCGGACCTTCGTCGCCACCGGTATCCCGCTGCCAAGCCCCAGATCCACCAGATTCGTGTACTTGCCGTCCAGAACGAACAGCGGCTGGACGGCCTTGTCCCAATTTACGTTGATGATGCACAGGTATCGATTGCCTTCCTTGTCCTGCCGCAAGACCGGTTCGACCAGCGGCTCGTCACAGGTGGCCTCCGGCAGCGGGATCACCTCCTTGAGCCAGTCCATGAAAACGGCGGTCACTTCCTCGTTCCATCCAAACGGAAACAGGGACGTGTACACCCTGCCCTTGCCGTAGGAGGCGCTCAGCAGTGCAGGCGAACCATCGGTGTAGGTTCCGAGCACCTTGACACCCGCCTTTAGGGCCTTGCCCTTGGAATACCAGAAGTGCTTGGCCTGTTTTTTCAGGTCGATTTCCCGCCCCGCGGAGCGGATGACGCCTATTTCCGCAGCCTTCTTGGGGTCGTACTCCACCTCGGTCAGGCCAAGGGTCTCTTTGAGGATCTTGCCGGAATAGCGGCCGAACTTATTGTAGGCCCCCGCCCCGCCGCCCATCATCAGCGTCCCGCCGTTCTTGACCCAGGCGAGCAGCCGGTCCTGAAGACCGTCCTGGACGTGGGCCTGTCCCAGGATAATCACGCGGTAGTCGTCCAGCGTGTCGGTTCCGGCGGCCAGGCTCCTGTCATCGACGAAGAACAGGTTGTAGTGCTGCACGAACATCGCCTTGTGCATTTCCTTGAAGTTTACGCAGCCATATCGGGCCCAACCATCGTTAGAGCTCAGGGCTTCCGGCTCCGCCCGCAGATACCCCACGCGGAAGTGCGGAACCTTGGTTTCGGTGTACACCTTGCTCAGCCGGTCCCACTTGTCCCTCATCAACGGCACGTTGCCGGCGAACCATCGTATGACGCTCATGCCTACGTCATTGGCAAGGATGTTGTCACGGGCTTCGCCAGCGCCAACGCAGAACAGAAGTGCGCCGGATTGCCCCCAGGCGCTGGTCTGCCAGAAGCCGCGCTCGGAGATGCCCCGCAGTTCGCTCCGCGTCGTGGCGATGCCCATCCGCCCCTCATCCGCGACGATATTGTATTCCCTGCAAATAAGCGGCTTGCCCGACAGCCGATTCAGGCTGTAGTAGTGGATCATCGAGAAGGGAAAGTGGTGGCTGAGGCCAAAGCCCCCGCTGTGGCAGCCGCTTACGTCTATCGTCACCGGGTCGAACTCCGACCGGCTGCCCCCCATCGAGGTCACGTGGTGGGTGGGGTCGGCCTTTTTGTACGCCTCGAAGGCCTCATTCTGCAGTTCGTTCCAGTTGTCTTCGCGCAGTTTTTCGAACTCGTAGATCAGCGGGGTCAGCCGGCGTCGCTTCTCCACGCCCACCGGCGGTTCAATCGCCCCAAAGTCCTTGTAGGTCGTCTGCCACTGCTTGTTGAGATTCTCTATGGTCTTGTATTCCTTTTGCAGATGGTCTCGCAGGGCTTTCCTGGCCATGGGCGAATACCCATCTTCCAACGTTGCACTGATATCGCCCGGCTTCCTGAGCACCTTGTTGTAGGCCTCGCCCAGGAACATCGCCATGAATAGATTGTCATTGCCTTTCAGGTGCGTCCCCAACGCGGTAGCGTAGTCCACCCACAACTTGCGGAAAGCAGGATGAAATCGGTTGCCGCCGCCTTTCCCCAGGTGTCCATCATGGCTCTGGGGAAGCATCGCATCCCCGTATTTTTTCCTGAACCAGTTCGGAAGCCACCGCCAGCACCATCCGGCGTAGACCGGATAGAGCGTCCCCCGCAGACCGTACTGCCGGGCTTCAAATTCCATGTTCTCATCCAGCCCTGAGAAATCACGTTCACCTTCGGCCTTGCAGTAGGACGGAAGGAAGCCGCTGGACCGCCCCCTGTTTGTAAAGATCCCCCCAAACGCCCGGACGGCCGACGGCCTGACGTTGGTTGTGCCGGGCACGCCAATCAGGTACCGCTTGCCGAAGACATCCATGGGGATCGGGTCACCGGGCTTTATCGGCTCAAAAGAACGAAACTCAAACGCCAACTTCGCCAGCCAGGGATGCTTCGCTCTGGCCTGCTTGTCCAATCCCGCCAGGGCCGCTAGTGCGGCCTGCCGCAACTGGTCTATCCGTCCCTTAATCTTCGCCGCAGCATCCAGGTAATCCGCTACAGCCTTGTCCTTGTCCTGCTGCGAGAAGTTACCTTCGCAATAGGCCGGTCGGGTCTTGTAGTACATGTCCTGATACTTCTTGTAGAGCCCCAAAACCATCTCGTCGACCTGCTTCAATCCGGTATTCAGTGCGGCGTTGTCCGCTTTGACGCCCAACAGTTCGGTCGCCCTTGCAACCTGCCGCACCTCGTCCATCGCATACGCCTGGGCGACCACCAGGTTCGAGTAGCCCTCGGCCATCTCATCCATCTGGCCGTTGTAAAATTCCTCCCACACTTTCTGCGCCTGGGGCGAGAATTTTCGCACCGTCACCGAGGCCAGATACACCTTGCCCTTCAGCATCAGGCCGATGTCTCTCTTTCCGTCTGCGTTGATAAAATACGCCTTGGGAAAATAGTAAACATCCTTTCGCCAAAGGCCCTTCTGCGTGTTGAGGATGCTCTGCTGGGTGGTTCCCGGAGCCGTGTAATAGAGGCGATTCTTGCCTTCCGCCTGAATCCGCATCCCGATGTCATTCGTCCCATGATCGAAATACTCAATCGTCACCGCTACCGGCCCGCCCTCGGCGGGAAGGAATTCGTCGTCGGCGCTTAAATACAACTGCCGCCAACTGCCGGCCTGGCCGTCCAACAGGATGCATCTCTTTCGGTCCTTGATTGTAACGGTGGAGGATTTCGGGTCTGACTCCAGAAGTTCCAGCCCGCTGGTCTTCTGCCGGCTGAAATCGGCATAAATCGTGTCTTTTCGATCCGGCAACGACGGGCGAGCCGACGCGGCGGCCTGCTTTGCCAGGGATTTGGACGAGACAAACCGCATGTCGTCTATGAACACCTCAAACTTGCCGATGCAGTACGGATAGAACAGATAGAGTTTGTCCCAGATCTCTCTTGCGGTTTCTTTCCCCAGCCCCTCCAGCCTCCAGTCGGCAGGGGTTACTGTCACCTGTCTCCACCCCTCGAAATTGATCGGCAGGCCCGCCGCCACCATCTTGCCGCCCGGCGCGAAGAGCCGCATGTCTATCAAGCCCGTACCGCTCTTGCAGTACACCCACATCGTAAACGTGTCGTTCTGGGCGATGCCGGGTTCCCCAAGCCTCTTGCGCAACTCATCCGAAAACTGCTTGGCAACCAGAAGGTAGCCCTCTTCTTCGGCCGCCCAGCACTCGAAGCGGAGGCTTTGGGCGCCCTGCTTGATGTATTTGGGGTCTTTGTTGATGGATAACTTGAAGAGTTGTTTTTCGTGCTCCTTGCCGCCGCCGTCAACCCACTTGAGATTAACGCCCGACCAGCCTTCCAGTTGGTCCGACTCGAAATCGTCGATAATAAGGTCGCCGCCGCTCGCGCAGGCTGCGACAAGAACAGTAATAACAAGCATGCCTGTGGCAATTGGTTTTCTGGTGGTCAATAACATCTTGTGTCTCCCTCTGGTCTGGATGTTCATGGTGACCGGGGCGGGGGCCCCATGGGCTTGCCGGGGATCCCGCAGGCGCCATGAGTCCGGCAACGCCCCCTGGGGGCTCTTTATCTTCTTCCGGCATTGTTTCACGGGCTCGGGGCCGCCAAGGGCCCGGCTAACCCGTTCGGCGTCATCAAAAAACGCTTTGACTCGGTTACACGGCTACCTCGGACGCTGAACGCGGCTTGTACAAACGCTCGTATTCCCGCCTAAATCGCGCTTTGGGTTTCGCCGCGCAACACGCGACAAAAGGCCGGAAGCCCTACGAAGGATCTTGAAGGTTGTTCGTGCCGCTATTCGTGTAGGGCGTGTCCTCACAGGCAACAGCCGAGCCTGGCGGGGCGAAGCGAAATCTGCCGTTCGCAGCCATGGGTTATATTATACCCACCCCAACTCAGTCTTGTCCATTGGCGGGGGGGCGGATTCGGGACAAGGGTTGGTGTGGCCTCGGCGAGTAGCGGAGGGCTCCGGGTTGCTCTGCCGTGAGTGCGGATGGTATTTTCGGGAGGGACAGGCCTTATTCCATAACCATCTCGCCGGATTTTTCCTGTTTAAATACAGCCTTTTTGTTTTTTCGCCGTATTTGGGGTTGACAGGATTGTGAATACGAGATACAATGGCCGCCAAGATAAGGTTCTCTGACTCCACCGGTTGTTGAGGGACGCAGGCTCACTGTTTCCGGTGTGGCAGAACAGCTCGCTGGAAAATGCGGAGGTTACAGGAGAAAGGGACAGGAAGGCTCAAGCCCCTTTTGGTTATCCTCCGAACGATGTATAGACCCGGTGTGGCAGAACAGCTCGCTGGAAAATGCGGAGGCTACAGGAGAAAGGGACAGAAAGGCTCAAGCCCCTTTTGGTTATCCTCCGAACGATGTATAGACAAGGAATGGCTTGGTAGGCGGCTAGCTCTGTCGCCGGCTCAAGAAAAGGTGCTTTAGCTCAGTGCTCACGGCCGCTCGCGGCCGGGCGGAGGTGCTCAAGTGTATTGGAAGGCAAGTCGCTCAATTATTGTATCCATGGCGGTTGTGTTGGTATGGTCCTCTGCGCTGCCGGGAGCGATTCTTGAACCGGATCCGTACCCGGACATCCGCCCTAGGCGGACCGATTATGTCCGCGAATGGTATATCTTTTACGACAGCAAAACTGACGGAATTCTCAATCCCGGCGACACACAGATCAGCTGCATGGAGAACTGGTGGACGCCAGTGTCGGCTTCGACACAGCACAATTACAATCGTCGTCCTGGCGAGGCCAGTGGAGATGACCATTATTCAGCCCCGTATAGCTTCCGCGACCCAAGCACGGAAGCCTACTGGATGAATACGGATGACGGGGAGGCCAACACCATCTCGTTCTACATGTCGTACAGCCACTGGGATAACCACGACTACACGGACATGACTACCCCCGAGTTCGTCGGCAAGGACGCGACGGAACAGGCTAGGCTTCAGCAGCGCAACATGTATCGCAACGGCTGGGCCATGGGCTGGGTGAACAACGACACGCACACGTCAGGCGTTGCCGGCAGCGTGAAGATGGACATCTACATCCACGACGGCAGATTGGTTGATCCGAGTGTCGATTACATAGGCGGCACGACCGGTACAAGCCGGTCCAACCCGCAGGTTTCCCTCAGCAACGACATCCAGTGGACATACAACGCGCCTGCCGGCGAGGAACTGCGTCCACCTGACTACAACACCGTCGGCGGTGTCGAAGTAGGCTACGACTGGAACCTGAACGAGCCATACTACTACGCCAATGAAATCGAGTTTGACGACGTGGTTGCGTCCATGGAGGTGCGTGAGGTCGATCCCACTGACCCAACCGACCTTTTGAAAGATCACGCGATCTGGGGCAACAGGACGCCTGCGAAGATCGCGGCCACCCTGACGGACGGCCATGGCAATCCGTATTTGTATCAGGATGCCGTCATCAGCCGGGATGGCACCAACTACGACGACGGCGCACCCTACCCGACGGACGAGGCCGACGGCGGAGTGATTGCCGGTCTGGGCGGATTCGATGATTACGACCCCTCCGATCCGGATCAACTGCTTGTAAAGTGGGGTGACCAGCAGGTCATCCGTATAGACTTCGATTACGAAACCTTTACCGAAGGCGAAATCAACAGCGTAAAGTTCTTTGACTTCGGCCAGAACGACCCGGCAATCCAAATCGATCCGATCGTCCTGGAGATTTTCGCCGACGCCAGCGGCCAACTGTGGTGGAACGGTGTGGCCCTGCCGGAGAACCGCATCTACATCGCCCGGGAGGCAGACCTCCCCGAGCCGGGCACCATGCTCCTGCTGGCCTTTGGCGGCCTGGGTGTGCTCTGCAGGCGAACCGTGCGTCGCCGGCGCGTGAAGTAATCGGAGGCGCAAGGATAACAAGCGACTTACTTTTGCCCCATAATGCGGCGAGCTCTTAAAAGAATGAGCCCCTAGCCCGCTGCTTTATGTTCACCTGGCGCGGCGGTCCGACAAGGACCGCTGCGTTTTTTTTAACGGTAAACCAGTGCCCCCCTACCGCTGTGTCTAAATTGGAAAATGTCAATTGCTGTCTGATCTATTGGCCCTGGCGGCGGCCCTGCGAAGCGATGTCACCTCGCCCTTGCGCAGACGGCGGGAATTACCGATCTTCAGCCCACGGTCGGTGACCGGTCCGATAGCCACCCGCTTGAGCCTTCGAACCTTGTGTCCGAGGCGGGCGAGGGTCCGCCGGATCTCGCGATTCCTGCCTTCTCGGAGTTTGATCTCCAGCAGGCTTCGATCAGGGGATTTGCGAAGCACCTTTACCTGAGCGCCAGCGGTCCGCCGGCCGTCTAGGTGCGTGGGCCGCTTGAGCCGCGCAATATTCTTCTCGTCCAGCCGCCCTTCCACCTGCGCTACGTACGTCTTGACCACGCCGTATCGCGGATGCGTCAGTTGCTGGGTAAGCCGACCGTCGTTGGTCAGCAGGATCAGGCCGGTAGTTTGCACATCCAGGCGGCCTACACAATAAACGCGCCGTCCGCCGGCAGGCACCAAGTCCACGGCCCGGGGCCGGCCGGCCGGGTCATGCTGCGTACATACTACGCCCTGCGGTTTGTTCAGCAGGAAATAGACCCTTTCAATGTTCTCAATCCTACCATTACGACCTCCCGCCGGCGTGCGGACCCTCCTGCCGTCGGCGCGAATTTCGTCAACGTCGGCGTCCACAAAACACGGCAAGGTGGCGACAGTGTGGCCATTGACCGCGATGCGTCCCTCCATGACCATCTGTTCGATCGCCCGGCGCGAGGCCACCCCAAGTTCGGACAGGAGTTTTTGTATGCGTACCTTACTCATCAAGATTCCGGCAGGTTGATTTCGAGGAACCTGCAGCCTTTCTCGGCCTCCATTGCAGCGCCCCGGAGCCCGGCCGGCAGGAGTACAGTGTCGCCAGTCACCAGTCGGGTAACGCGTTCCACCGGCCCGCCGTGTCGCACCTTCACATTCGCCGCACCATCCAGCAGCATCAGGGCGGCGCACCGGCCGGCTGGTGTCGTGAATTCCTGGTGAGCCCCTATCTCCCGCCGGGCCACCGTGAAGAACTCCGTCACCAGCAGTGTTTCGCCCTCCGCCCCGGGAGCCCGGTCATCAGCCGGTTCGAAATGAATGCACCGCAACGAAAAGTTCACGTGGATTTCGCGCCCGCGTCCCCAGTCGGTCACGCGGTAGGTGGTGTCCGATGGGGTCTGGACCTCGGCCACCACCAAGCCAGGTCCCAGGGCGTGTACCGTACCGGCCGGCAGGTAATGGAAGTCTCCCGCCACCAGGTCGATACTCCTGACCATGTCCCCTACCGTATTGGTCTCGATGGCCTTACGGAAC
>JASLZV010000064.1 GCA_030754715.1 Phycisphaerae bacterium | reverse complement strand
CACCGGCGGTGCTACACCATGCTGATACGCTTAAGGCTCTTGCGCTTGCGGCGACGGCGACGTTCGGAGGGCTTCTCGTAGTAACTCTTGCGCTTGACGTCTCTGACAAGCCCTTCTTTCTCACACATCTTCCTGAAGCGCTTGATCATTATGTCAATCGGCTCGCGTCCCCTGGTTTTAACCTTAATCATACTCCGATCACGTATCCTTTCTGGTTGGATGTCCGCCAAGCGGCTCATACCACGTGCATTACATCGCGCCAATGATAGGGTTTCGGTCGAATATAGCAAGGGCTATCAGTCTATCCTCGCGAGATTCTCATCTCGCGGCGTGCCCCTTGATGTATCGGACGAACCGCCAGCCGCGCTTGACTTGCCGGGCTCCGGGTCTACAATCGACTGAAGCTTTCGTGTCAAATCGTGACAAGAATTTCCTTTACGTTCTTATAGAAGAAACCGCAATGCACGACACCGGAATACGAATTGCTCACTGGAAATCCGCCGCAGTGCTGGTTTCCCTAGCATGGGTCCTCTGCCCGCCCGCGACCGCCCAGGCGCCCCGACCGGACAGCCCGGTGGACAGGTGGGTCACGGTCTCCGAGGCGGCGGCCGGGCTGGACCTCAAGGCCAAGGACGAAGCCGTTGCCCAGGCGCTGCGGAAGGCCGTCAAGCAGGTGTGCGGAACGTTCATTCAGGCCCAGACGAAGACCGAAAACTACCAGGCCATCTACGACAAGGTCCTGGAGGACACCACCGGGTACGTCATCGAGCACAAGGTGCTGAAGGTCCGGAAGGATCAAGATGCAGGGCTCACGTTTGTGCGCGTCCGCGCGCGGGTCTCGACGCGGAAGTTCTCGCATAAATGGTCCAACATTGCCCACACGGTCAACCAGGCCAACAACCCCCGCGTAGTCATCGCCATTGTCGAGGCCATCCGGTGGGTCGACGGTCGGCCCCGCTGGATGCTGGGAGGACCCGGAACCGTTCAAAGCAAAGTGGAGGACTTTTTCCTGTCCAAGAACATCGTTCTGATGGATCGCAAGATGGCCAAAAAGGTTTCCAAGCGCGACATCATGCTGGCCAACATCAAGGACGACACCAAGGCCATCGCGGTGATTGGGGCGCAATTCAAAGCCGACGTGGTCGTCACCGGGCGCGCGACGTCCAGGTACAGCAGGACGCTCGTTGTAGCCGAGACGACCATGTACCAGTTTGTAGCCACCTTGAACATCCGGGCGATCCAGACCGATTCGGCCCGCATTCTTGTATCCAAGAATTACAACGCGACGATCACCACGCTTCATCGCGGCGCGGGCGAACTGAAGGCCCTGGCCAAACTGACCGAGGACTCGGCCCCCAAGATACTCGAAGCCATCGCCGGCGCGTGGCGCAGGAGGGCGAACGTCTCGAGAACCGTCCAACTCAACATCGACGGCATGGACTTCACCACCTGGAAGCGCTTCAAGGCCGAGTTGGATAAAGTTCGCGGCCTCCAGGCCCTGCGCCTGCGTGAAATCACCGATGCGGTCGCCAACATCGACGTCGAATACCGCTATACCAATGAGAATCTCGCGGAAAGGCTTACCGAACTGAAAGTTACCAGCCTTGAGGTCAAGGAAATAACGGCCAACCGGATCCGACTGAAGGTCGCCAAGAAGCCCCGCGTCGAGTCGGAAGCCATCGGTCCGTAAAGTGCGAACCTCCCACCGCGTGCAGCCGGCGGGAGGCCAAAACGCTTCATCATTCCACCTCGCCCCGCCGCGGTTTAGGAACAACTGGAACCAATGAGCGACCCGGTCCGATCGTGTGACATTCAAATCCGCGTCCGCTACGCGGAGGTCGATCAGGCCGGCGCGCTGCACCACAGCCGCTACTGGGTCTATTTCGAGATGGGTCGCACGGAACTGCTGCGGGCACAAGGGTTATGTTATCGCGATCTGGAGCAACAGGGGGTGTTTTTCGTGATAGCCAAATGCTCGGCCAGGTTCCGCTCAGCCGCCCACTACGACGACCTGCTGACGCTTACTACGCGCGTAACAAAGACGGGACAGGCTCGAATCGACCACGTGTATGAACTCAACCGCGCCTCCGCCTCCGGCTCGCCGGAACTGCTGACCACAGCCGAAACGACCCTGGCCTGCGTCAACCGCCGGGGAAAAATCATCCCCATCCCTCAAGGCGTTCGTACCCCCACGTGAGAAACGCGGGCTCGCCGCCGCGCGTCATCGATAGATTTCAATCCGAACGCCGCCGCTCACCGATTGCCGCTTCTGGCGTACCGCGTCGGGTCGGGCAGACCGGCGGATCGAAATCCCGCCGCCCGCAGCCGGCAGGAATCGCACCGCCCGCAGGCCGCCCCATCCTCGGCCGGATCATAGCAACTATGCGTCAGCGAGTAATCCACGCCCATTTGTACCCCTCGGCGGATAATCTGCGCCTTTGTCAGCCACATCAGCGGCGCGTGGATGGTGAAGCGTCCGCGGTCCCGGTCGGCTGCGGCCGTCGCCAGATTCGCCACCGCCTCAAAGGCCTTGACGAACTCCTCCCGGCAGTCCGGATAGCCGCTGTAATCCACCGCGTTGACGCCGATGAAGATGTCGAACGACCCGATGACCTCCGCATAGCCCAAGGCCAGGCTCAGAAAGATGGTGTTTCTGGCCGGCACATAGGTCGGCGGAATCCCGCCGGTATTTTCCCCGCCGGTGGGCACGGCAATCTCATCGGTCAGCGCGCTGCGACCGAACCCGCCCGAGGCCGACAGGTCAATCTTAACGACGCGGTGACAGGCTGCACCCATCGCCTCGGCCACCCGCCGGGCGGCGCCCAGTTCATAACGGTGCCGCTGGCTGTAGTCGAAACTCAGCGCGTGGGATGTGTAGCCCTCACGGCGGGCTATCGCCAGCGTGGTGGCTGAATCCAGCCCGCCGGAAACCAGCACCACCGCCGTTTTTCTCGCCGTATCGGTCATGGGTCACACGTTACAACCCTTCCACTTTCAATGCAATGTGTGTACGCTGTGGGCATCGGGTAAATCACCGCCGACGGGCTACCCGATGGGAAGATAAACGATGCCAGAGTTGAAAACTTTCGACAATCCCCACCCCAGGCGCGATTACGTGATAAAACACGTGGCGACGGAGTTTACCTCGCTGTGTCCCAAGAGCGGCCAACCGGACTTCGGGGCCATCGAAGTCGAGTACGTCCCCGATGCGCTGTGCGTGGAACTCAAGAGCCTGAAGTTCTACCTCCAGGGCTACCGCAACGAGGGTGTGTTCTACGAAGACGCGGTCAACCGGATCCTGGACGATTTGGTCTCGGCCCTTTCGCCCCGTTGGATCAAGGTCACCGGCAAGTTCACCCCGCGAGGGGGACTGCACTCGATTGTCACAGCCGAGGACAATTCCGCCAAGTGAGGCCTCGCCAAAGCTATGAGCCCACGCAAGAAACAGCTGGTTTTCGCGCTGGCCATGGCGGCCCTGGCGGCGGTAACTGTCGTAGCGATTCGCCGCAGCCCGACTCCGCGGATGTACGCATACGTGCACCGTCCGGTGCAAATCATGGGCACTGAAACGGAATTGACCGCGGTGGCACGGTCAAGCCGGGGCCGCATGGCGGCGGCGGTCCTGCACAGCGCGGAAAAGGCCCTGCGCGACGTGGAAGCACGAATGAGCCAATACATCAGTGCCTCCGAACTGTCTCGCCTTAACGCGTCCGAGGCCGGGCGGACGGTCAAACTGTCAGCGCCCACTCTCGGGCTGCTTGGTATTTCGCACCGGATCGCCCTGCAGACCGACGGCGCGTTCGACGTGACCTGCCGGCCCATCCTGCAAGTCTGGCGGAAAGCGGTAAAAAAAGGACACCCGCCCACCGACGCCGAAATCGCCCTGGCGGTCGGCCTCTGCGGATGGGACAAAATCGAACTGCTGTCCGACGGCGCTCGCAAGAGGCTAGGCGGTGGCGGTGTGGACCTGGGCGGGATCGCCAAGGGGTTCGGCATCGACCGGGCCGTCGAGGCCATGCAGAAAACGGGCGTGACCGGCGGACTGGTCAACGTCGGCGGCGACGTGCGATGCTTCGGCCGGCGTCCGGACGGGGGAAAGTGGCGAATCGCCGTCCGCAGCCCATTCGACCCCAAGACCAACTTTGCCGTCCTCGAGCTGGCTGAAGGCTCCGTCTGCACCAGCGGAAACTACCAGCGGTTCTTCCGGATCGGCGAGGAGCGTTTCAACCACATCGTGGACCCGCGGACAGGCAGGCCGGTGGATCAGGCCCCTTCGGTAACGGTCGTTGCGCCGACCGCCACGATCGCCGACGCCTGGGCCACCGCGCTGAGCGTTTTGGGCGACGCGGGCCTGAAAACCATTCCACCCGAGTCCCGCATCGAAGCCATGCTGATTATCGGCACGCCCAAGAAACATCACGTCCGCACGACGCCGGGTTTCAATAAGTTGTTTTCCCAGCCGCCGAACCCCGTGCCCCCAAGCAACGTCACCGCCAAAACGCCAAAAGTCGGGGGCGTACCGGTCAAAGCGGTCACCTTCACCCACCAGGCAGCACGGAATCCAGGAACTTCACCAACCCATCCGTGTACACCGTCCCGGAGGTGATAAAACCGTCGTTGTGTGTGCCCGTTATTTCCAGGAGTCGCTTGGGCTCGTTGGCGGCCTCAAACAGTCTCCGGCCGTGAGAAATGGGGATCAGGCGGTCGTCGCGGCTGTGGACAAACAGCACGGGGCACCGGACGGAGGCAATTCGACCCAGCGTGTCGTAGCGAATCAACGACATCCACCGAACCGGCAGGAACGGAAACAACTCCGCACCGCGATCGGGCACGGAAGTAAAGCCGGATTCCAGGATGACCCCGCCCGGCCGTTCTTTCCCCGCCAGCCAGGCGGCCACCGCCGCACCCATCGAGCGTCCAAGCACCACGATCCCCGCCTCATCGATCTTCCGCTTCTGCCTCAGGTAGTCCCAGGCGGCTTGGGCGTCCAGGTACGTGCCTTCCTCGCCGGGGGAGCCTTCGCTGCGGCCGTACCCGCGGTAATCAACAAACAGCGTGCTGTACCCCAGATCGTGCAAGATGGCCAATGAGTCGATACGGTGCGAGATGTTGCCGGCATTACCGTGGAAAAAGAGGATGGTGCCTTTGGCATCGTCGGCCGGCACGAACCACGCGTTGATCTTCACGCCGTCGCTGGTGTGGAAATACACGTCCTGGTAGGCCAACCCGGCCTGGTCCGGCGTGCCCGCCAACTCCCGCGCGGGGTGATACACCATGTGCTTCTGCAGCAAAAATATCACCACCACCAGGAGGACGTACAACACCACCGCGCCGATCACAACAGTCCGGATGGATGAGGGAATTGACATGACGCTATTATACGCCGATCACCCGTGCCACTTGGTGTCATCGACGGTGGTCTTGAAGTCCGGCTGGAGAATCTCGCCCACCTCTTCTCCAGCCGTGGCGGCCAGATCCCTCTCGCTCGGTTTTCCGACTACAAGGAGGCGTTTTTGCGGGCATTTCTCCAGTGCCACCTGAAGTTCGTCCATCTGCTCGGGATCGTATTTCTCGTAGTCCAGGACCGGTACATTGTCATCTTCAAAGCCGAAGAGTTTGCTGGCCCGACCGCACGCCTTGCAGCCGATGCAGCCGACTTTGCAGACGGCTTTGACGTCCTTTCCGAAATCCTTGTTGCAGCAGGTGACCGCGAGCATTCGCTCCTTCTTGAACGGTACCATGGTGATGATGTGGCGCGGGCATATCCTTTCGCAAGCTCCGCAACCGACGCACTTCTGGTAATCCACGACCGCCAGCCCCTCTACCATGTGAATCGCGTCAAACTCACAGGCGCCCACACAGTCCTCGAATCCGAGGCAGCTGTAGGTGCAGCCCTGAACGCCGGCAACCACGTTGGCTGCGGTACAGGTATGTTCGCCGCGGTAGTCGTTTCGCCCCAGGCGGTCTTCATAGGTCGCCCCGCAGTGCACCACCGGGCGATATGGCCAAGACCGGTCCAATTCCACCCCCAGAATTTTCGCCAGCGCCGCAGCGCAACTGACCCCCCCGACGGTGCACTTGTCGATCGGCACCTCGCCGGCGACAACCGCCTCGGCGTATTCGTTACAGCCGACATAGCCGCAGCCGCTGCAGTTGGCGCCCGGCAGGGCCTCGTTGACCGCGTCAATTCGCGGATCGACCTCCACGTGAAAGGTGCGATTCGCCCAGCCCAACACGTAGGTCATGAACACCGCCAGAACCAGCATGGTCCCGGTCGCCAGTATGACGATTAACCAGGTCATTTCGGCCTCGTCCGATTTTTGTCTCTTGCTTCGACCTTTTCGATTCCCATTACTTTGCCCCACCCATCAACACGACCAGTTGGGTGTTCACGCCGGCAAATCCCATAAACGCCAGCGACAGTATCCCCGCCACAATCAGCGTAATGCCCGCACCACGAAGCGCCTTGGGCACATCGCAGTTGTCCAGGTCCTGGCGGATGCCGGCCATAATCACAATCGCAATCGTAAAACCCACCCCCCCGAAAATCGCCAGCGTCAGACTCCTGCCGAGGTCCCACACCTTGGAGGGGTCCGACGCCCCGGCCACGTGCTTCATAATCTCCAGACATGCGAAAAGGATCGCGCAGTTTGTGGTAATAAGAGGCAGGAACACGCCAAACGACTTGTACAACGGGGGGAAGAACTTCCGAACGTACATCTCCACCAACTGTACCGAGGAGGCAATCACGAAAATGTAGACGATGTAACTGAGGATCGTCAGATCGACGGCCCCCTTGGCGTCGGGGTTGACCAAATGCCACACCCACGCCGTCAGCGGCGCGCCTGGCCGCAGAATATAGTACGTGAACGTCCAACTCAGCAGTGCGGCAATCGTAATTACGAACGTGACGGCGCAGCCCATTCCGAATGCCGTGTCCACCCTCCGCGAGACTCCGATGAACGGGCAGATGCCCACAAACGAGTAGAGCACGAAGTTGTTGATAATCGCCGCCCCGACGGCTATCAGGATCAGTTCGCCCAGATATTCCATATCACGCGTCCTTAACTACAACCACTCCGCGCGGTCCGCTTTGCCCGGGCCGAGCCAATCCAGTTGGCGGCCCCCAGAAGGATTCCCAGGGTCAGGAACGCACCCGGCGGCAGCACCATAATGCCCCAGTTGGGCCAGTTGTCGGGCAGGATGCGAATGTCAAACCACGTTCCGGCCCCCAGTATTTCCCGCACTGAGGCAATGGTCGCCAGCGCCACCGCAAAGCCCATCGACTGTCCCACGGCGTCGGAGGCGGCCGTCAGAACCGACTGTTTTGAGGCACACACCTCGCAACGGCAGATGATGATGCAGTTGACGATAATCAGCGGGACGTACGGTCCTAACTGCTTGCTCATTTCGTACAACTTGGCCGCCAGGAAGCGGTCGGCAATGGTCACGAACGTCGCGATGGTCAGCGTGAATACCAAAATGCGCAGGTGCGGCCGGAGCAGGTTGCGGATGATGCTTGTGATGATGTTGGCGCAAATCATCACAAATGCCACCGCGCCGGCCATCGTCATAGCCGTCTTCATCCCGCTGGTCACCGCCAGCGTGGGACACATGCCCAGCAGTTGCCGGTACACGGGATTCTCCGGGAGAATGCCCCGGATAAACCGCTCCGCCGATGTCGGTCCGTCTTTGGCCATAGCTATTTCTCGTCGTTTGTGGCTTCAGCGGCCCAGACTGTTCACGGGGCCTCGCCCAATTGCTCCACCGCTTTGTTCACAATGTCGCAGACGCTCTTGGACGAGATCGTCGCGCCGGTTATCGCCTGAATCTCGTTTCCGCTCGGTGCGGTCTTGACCACCACAAGCGTCTCGGCGGCGCTTCTCCCGGCAAACTGTCGCAGGAACTTCGCGGTGGTGATCTTGTTGCCCAGGCCGGGGGTCTCCTTCTGGTCCAGAACATACAGGCCGGTAATCGTTCTCGCCCGTACGTCCAGGCCGATCAGTATCTCGATCCTGTCGGCAAAGCCCTGCCCGCTTGCCGGCACGACCCACCCGACCTGCCGGCCGGCGGCGTCAAAGGCTCTAAAAAGCACCCGTACGTCCATGCCAATCTGAATCTCGACCCTTTTGGTAAAGTCCTGCCCACTTGCCGGCACGATCCATCCGATCTGTCTGCCGCGGGAGTCCAAGGCTTTATAAACGTCCCACCCGCTCATCTCAATCTTCACCCCCACTTGCGCGCCTGGCACCAGATCGGGTATACGTTCCAATGTCTCGTTGAGTTTGTTCGCGGCGATTTGGTCTTTCAACGTCAGGTGGACTCCGGCCAGCGCGCCGCCAAACCCGCTCGCCAGC
>JASLZV010000063.1 GCA_030754715.1 Phycisphaerae bacterium | reverse complement strand
GCGGCGAAGAACGTCCACGGCAGCAGTCCGGCGTAATAGAAAACCGGCGGCGGGTTCCCATCGGTGCTCAACCTCGCCAAATATGCAAATACGATGGTGAAGACGGCCATGGCGGCCAGTGGCTGGAGAATTGCCCAAAGCGCCCCCAGGATGGTCTGCTTGTAGCGCACCTTGATGTCGCGCGCTGCGAAGGTAAGCCACAACTCGCGGTACTTCCACAACTCCGCCCAGTTGACCCGCAGAAGGCCCCGCGGCGGTTCGCAGATCACTACGGGATTTCTGTTGCTGCCGTCCGACGAGTCCATGTCCGGTTGCCTTCGGAAAGTCCAATAGTTGCGGGAAGTTCAACTAACCTTTTGACGAATCAACCGTTGACCGGATAACCAGCCGATCATATTCAAACCGCTTTCTTGGCGGGTTTGCAAGCCGTTTTCGTCCGAGTGTTGTCCGGCAGGCGGCAGTTTGCGCCGCCCGGCGAAACCATTGTCTTGAGAACCGCAATACGCGTATCATTAAAGTGAGCGGACCGAGTATGTGCGGACCGGACGCCTATTGAGGAGATAGCGGCTATAATGTCCCTGGCTGACATGAAACGATTCGATGTTGTGATGGTTCGCCAGAACCTCGTCGAGATCCCCTCATACCCGCTTCCCGCCGGGTATCGAATGCGATCGCATCGTCAGGGCGACGGCGCCACCTGGGTCCGCATCCAGCGGTTTTCCCAGCCCGACCGGACATTCACCGAGGCGAAGTTTGACGATGTCTTCGGGGCGGACTTACCCGCACTGAGGCGACGGGGGTTTTTTCTGGTCGCGCCGGATGGGCGGGATGTTGGTACGATTACGGCCTGGTACGATCGCAATTATCGCGGCAAGCCGTGGGGGCGCATTCACTGGCTGGCCATTGTGCCTCAGCACCGAGGAAAGAGGCTCAGCAAGTCGATGATGACCGTGGCGATGAATCGCTTTCGGTCGCTGGGGCATTGCAGGGCGCTGCTGGGCACACAGCCCCCGCGCATCGCGGCAATCAAGACGTATCTCGATTTCGGTTTTGTTCCGGACATGAACGTCCACGGCGCAGCGAGGGCCTGGAGACTCATCCGCGAAGTTCTACCGCACCCGGCTCTGGAGGGGTTGTCAGGCCGAGCATCGCTCGAACCCGCTTGAGCGTGAACTGTCTGACGTGGAGGAACTGCATGCCTGCGGCCCAGGCGCCGACATCGTCCACGCCGGTACGGTCGCCGACGTAAAGAACCTCCGCGGGCTTGACACCCAGCAGCCGAGCCACCTGGAGGAATCCGGCGGGTGCCGGCTTGAACTCGCCGACGCCCGGTTGCCTCGACCACACAACGGCCTGGATGCAGCCGGCAATGCCCATGGCTTGGAGTTTGGTTTGCGGCCGGTAATCCGAATAGACGCCCTGGCGCACATCTGCACGGTGCAGGAGGCGGATGATTTGCAGCAGCCTGGGGCGGGCTATGCGCCGTAGGAAGCGCAACGGTCGCTTGGTTACCCACTCGTCCGCTGTGGCTCGGACCTCCTCGGGGGGTATCGCGAGTTTCTCCGCCACCGCGTATAGTTGGGGATCTTCGGCGTCCGGATCGGCGGCCTCGGCCCCCCGGAGATGCTCGAGTACCTGGCGATACGTGCGGAGCATTCGCAAATCGCCCCAGGTCTTGCCGGGAGCATGCAGGAACGCCCATACTAACTCCCGGACCATGTAGTACCGCATCGGCCACAGTGGATACAGCGTACCGTCCATGTCATACGCCACGGCTTGAATCACGTTGCCGCCTTCCTGATGCGCTTGCCGACCAGTTCAGCGAATGCCTGCCCGCGCCGCCGGTAATTGGCGAACATATCATAACTGGCGCAGGCCGGGCTCAGCAGGACCACGTCGCCTTTGTTGGTGCTGTCGGCGGCGATATCGACAGCCGCTGCGAGGTCCTCGGCCATGATGATCGCGGGCATATCCTCGACGCGGTGTTTTTCCGCGGCTGTGGCAATCTTGTCCCGCGTGGCGCCGATTGCAATGAGCGTCTTGACCCTCTTGGCGATTGCGCGGCCCAGCGCGTCGAAGCCGAGGTGCTTGTCGTATCCGCCGGCGATGAGGATGACGTTTCGTGGCTCGAACGCCTCCAAGGCCGAAATCGCCCCGCCTGGCGTGGTACACTTGGAGTCGTTGTAGTACCGCACGCCGCCGTGCTCGGCTGCCAGTTCCAGGCGGTGGGGCAGTCCGCCAAAGGCCGTCAGCCCTTCGGCTGCGGCGGTCCGGTCAATCCCGAACTGCCGTGCTGCCGCCCAGGCCGCCTGGGCGTTGGTCTGGTTGTGCACGCCGACCACCGTCAGTTCGAACGGTTCGGCAGCCGGGTCAAAGAAATCCACCCGCGCGGGCGCCTCGACCCGCCATTTGGCAATCTCGGCGTCGGCGGCGTTCAGGATCAGCATGTCGCCGCCGCGCTGAAAGCGAAAGATGTTCTTCTTGGCGTCCTGGTAGGCAGCCATCGTACCGTGCCGATCCAGGTGGTTGGGCGACAGGTTGGTGACCACCGCCACGTGCGGGCTGATGCGCACAGCCGGCGTCGCCGCCAGTTGAAAACTCGACAACTCCAGCGCCACGACATGGTTGGGGGCGATGTCGTCCAAATTCTCCAGGAGGCTCCTGCCGATGTTACCCCCAACGTGAACGGCGAAACGCTTGGCAAGAATCTCGCCGATCATCACGGTGGTGGTGCTCTTGCCAACCGAACCGGTGACGGCAACTATTGGTGCGGGGCATCGCTGAAGGAACAGGTTGATCTCGGTGGTCTGGGGTACCCCTGCGTCGCGGGCCGCCTGAAGCAGCGGCGAATCGAGCCCAATGGCCGGATTCACCACCAGAAGGTCGGCCTGTAGAAGGTCCCGCGGGTCGTGTCCGCCCAGGTGCAGCGTTACCTCAAGCCCTTCAAGTTGCTCTATCGACTCGGCAAGGTCGGCGGCGGGGGCCTTGTCGGAAACGGTAACTTTCGCCCCCATCCCGGCCAGCCAACGGGTCACTCCCACCCCGCCGCCGAAACGGCCCAGGCCCACCACCGTTACCCGCAGGCCGGCAATATCCGCCCCGCTGTTCATAGTTGCTTCACCGGCCCCAGGCCCAGAACGGTAGTGGCCGTCAGGTCGTACTGCTGTGCGATGTTCACCACCTCGTCAGCCGACACAGCGAAGAGCATGTCGATCTGCCGGGCCAGTGGGATGTATTCCCTGCGATAGATCCAGTCGAACCCGACGGCAACCAGCCGTCCCATGGGCAGTTCGCCCTGGAGCGTGGCGGCGGAAGCGATCTTGTTCTTGGCCGCTTGCAGTTCCGTGTGGACAAAACCCTCCTCCATGAACTTCCGCAGTTCAGCGTGGGCGATTTCGACTGCCCTTGCGGCACGGTCGGGGTCGGTCGATACGAATGTCAGGAACGTCCCGGTCCCGTCCAGAGGGTTGTAACTGGTGTGGGCTTCGTCGGCGATGGCCGGCTCGACCAGGGCGTAGAAAAGGCGGCTGCCGGTTGCGTCGCCGAAGATTGTGGCCAGTACTTGCGCGGCGAAGCGCGCATCGTCCTGCCCGCAGGGCGCCGGTGACATAATGCCCACGTGCTCACGGGCTACCTTATCGTCCACGATTGTCCGGCGTGTGCCCAAGCCGCTCCATGGGTTGATCTCCCGCGAGACCTCAAACGGCTTCCAGTGCGAGCACATCCCCTCGGTCTTTTTCACGAAGGCGTCCCAGTGGAGTTTACCCACGCCGACGACTGTTACGTTGCCCGGCGAATAGCGCCGATCGAAGTACGCCTGCATTTCGTCGCGATTGAGCCCGCGGATCGATTCGGGGGTGCCCAGCACGCTGTTTGCCAGAGGATGGTCCTGGAAGTGCTGGGTCATCAGTTTCTCGTACACGCGGTAGGAGGGTGTGTCCCGGTAACGGGCGATCTCGTCGAGGATAACGTTCTTTTCCAGGTCGAAGTCTTCCCTGCGCAAAGCCGGGCGGAGCATGTCGCCAAGCAGGTCCAACATGCGCGTCTGGAAATCCGGCAGCACCGCACCGTAATAGACGGTGTTTTCCTCGGAGGTGAAGGCATTGTAGTGTGCGCCGAGTTCGTCGAACTCGCGGTTGACGTCAAAAGCGTTCCGCCGGTCGGTGCCCTTGAACATCATGTGTTCCAGAAAATGGCTTACGCCGCCGACGTGGGCAGTCTCGTCGCGGCTGCCGGTTCGCACAAAAAAACCCGCTGCCATCGACTGAGCCGACTCGTTCACCTCGGCGATGATCGTCAGACCATTGTCAAGTTGAGTCTGCTTGAACTCCATGGATATTCTCTTTCGCTTTGTGGCGGCCTGTCGTTTCCCGGAGGCTTGCCCTGCCGGCGGCGGCACGAGGGACGCCAAGGTCTTCAGGTCATTACGCCGGCGGTGTCAACCGGATCGGGGCCGATTACCAAGACGGTGAACTTCTCGGCGGGACAGTCGTGCAGATGCCCCAGCACCTCTTCAACGGTAATTGTGTCGATGGCCCGGGATAATTCCCCCAGGCTCCTGAGACGCCTCAGGTGGTACCAGTCACTGGCCAGGGCCCCCGACCTGGCGGTGGTGGACTCGCCCTGCATTACCAGTGTGCTTTTCAGTTGCGTTTGTGCCCTGGCCATTTCTTCGGCGCTGATGCCCTCGGCAATGCGTCGCAGTTCGCCCACGGTGACCTCGAAGGTTTCCTGGGCTTTCGGCGGCATGGTTCCGGCGTAGGTGAACATCCCCGCAAGGTTTCTCAGGCTGTCGTAGCGACTCGAAACGTGGTACACCAGCCCGCGCTTCTCGCGAACCTCGGTGAATAGGCGGCTGCTCATGCCCCCCGAAAGTACCGTCGCGGCTATTCGCGCGGCGTAGTATTGCCGGTGTGCAATTGGTACGGTGGGGTGGGCCAGTGCGATGTGTGTCTGGGCCGACTTCTTGGGAACGTGGGTTACCCCGCCGGTGGGTTCCCGCAGGGTGGACTCGGGGATTTGCGTTGTCGACCAGTCGCCGAAATGATCGGCTGCAAGGTCGGTCAGTTGGCCCCAGTCGAGGTCACCTGCAACTGCCAGGATCGTTCCCTGGGGGCTCATCAGCCTCTGCGCGTGTGCCCGCAGGGCTTCGGCGGTCAGGGCGGCCAGCGATTCGCCGCGCCCATAGACGCACCGCCCCAGCGGGTCGGGGTAGAAATTCTCCCGCAGCAGCAGGTCGGCCTTACTTGCCGGCTCGTCCTCCAGGGCGTCCAGGTCCTGGCGGACCAACTCGCGGCACGGGGCGAACGTGTCGTCTCCCAGGGTGGGCTGACGAACGATTGTGGCCAGGATCTCCAACACGGCCGGAAGGTTCCGTCCCAACTGGGCGGTGGCAAAGGTAATGTGCGCACTTTGCACCGACTCATAGTGTTGACAGCCCAGGGCATCAAGGGCGTCGTTCAGTTGGTGGGTATTGCGATGCCCCGCGCCGCGCATACACCAGTCGGTCAGCACGGCCGCTGAGCCCTCGGCGCCTGTGGGGTCGAAACGCGCACCGGCCGACAGGCGCAGTGTAACAGCCGTGGAGGTAACACTATCCATTTGCTGTGCCACCAGTGTCAGGCCGTTGGGAAACTCCGTTATATGAAACTCTTCCGGCACGCCTTTGTCTCCTGGACCAAACGATCGTCAGGCACATTCTACCCGTTGGGCGGACGAAGGCAACCGGGATCGCTGGACATCGTGATTTGGTGACGCTAACGTGTTGGGCATGAGTTGCCGGATCACGGTTGTCGGAGACGGGGCCATGGGCACAATCTGCGCGATTATGCTCGCGGAGAACGGGCACGGCGTGCGGCTGTGGTCGGCGTTCCCGGAAGCGGCGGCCGAACTGGCCGCCACGCGGGAGAACCGGAGGTTTCTGCCCGGGCCGCGCCTGCACGAGGACATCGAGGTCACGGGCGACGATTCGGCGGCTTTCGATCAGGCGGAACTGGTTATCTCGGCCGTCCCAACGCAGTTCGTCCGCGCTGTGTGGCAGCGGCTGGCGCCGCACTGTCCGGCGGACCTGCCCATTTGCTCGGTGGCCAAGGGAATCGAGAACAAAACGCTGCTTCGTCCCTCGCAGGTGCTGGTCGAGGTGCTGGACGGTTCAGTCAACAGCAACAGGCCGGTGGCTGTGCTCTCAGGACCGTCGATTGCCCCGGAGGTCGTGCGCAAACTCCCTGCTACGGTGGCGGTGGCCGCCACGATCGAGCAATTGGCTGTCAGGATGCAGGAGTACATTTCCCGCCCGTATTTCCGCGTGTATACCAATCCTGACATGGTCGGGGTGGAGATTGCCGGGGCCACCAAGAATGTGATCGCGATTGCGACGGGTGTCCTGGACGGGCTTGCAGCGGGGGACAACGCCAAGGCCGCTCTGCTTTCCCGCGGATTGGCCGAGATCACTCGTCTGGGCGTGGCGCTGGGCGCGCTGGCCGAGACCTTCGCTGGACTGGCCGGCGTGGGCGACCTGGTCACCACCTGCATCTCGCCGGTGGGGCGCAACCGCAGTTTCGGACAGGCGATCGGAAGGGGACAGTCTTTGGAACAGGCCCTTGAGGCCACCGACTCGGTGATTGAGGGGGTGGCCACCACTAAAAGCGTCGTCGAATTGGCGGACAAACTCAACGTCGAGATGCCCATTACTCAGGCGGTTCATGATGTGCTGTTTGCCGGAGGGAAGCCTGCCGACGCGATTGCCCGCCTGATGCGCCGCCCACTGCGGGCGGAAACCTGAGGCCGCAAAGGGGGCTGTCGTCCTTGTTCGACCGGCGCCTCGGATGGTTCCTGCGTCCACCTTCCTGCCGCCAGGGAAATTGTAATCAAGGCAACAGCAGCGGGAAAAACAATCAACCGCGCGTAGTCCATGGTGGACGTCACAAAATCCAACTCACATACGGTACTTGAGGTTATCCGGCGATTGGGTCGGAGTGGCATTAGGTGGCCGAGTCGGCTATTGTATTTTTCCTGTCGTCTCGGCGCCGGGACAAACGAGAAAAGTACGGCATGGGCATTGACCGCAAACAGATAGTAATCTCAGCCATCGGGCATGAAGAAACGTCGCTGTGTCCCTATACCTTTGCGTGGGAACCTGAAAGTGATGTTGACGTACGCTTGGATGCCTACTACGGCAGCGACGAGTGGAGAAGCCGCTTCCGCAATTACATTGTCCGATGTGCCCGCGCGTATGACAGCGGCGAGTTTCGCAGGATCGGTTTCGATACTTACGCAGCCGTTGAAACCGATCTCTACGGGTCGGTTTGGAGGACGGACCGCACGCCTTTGCACCTGGAAGAACCGGCCCTGAAGGGCCCTTCTCTCGGCGGATACCGCTTTCCCGATCCGGATCGATTCTTTCCCGACGGATGGGAAGAACGTGTGCGATCGGACATTGCTGAAAACTTGGATTGCTTCACTGTCGGCTATCAGGGCCTTGGCTTATTCGAACGTGCCTGGGCCATGCGAGGCTTCGTCGAGTTGTTGACCGACGCAGCCGCGGAGCCGGCGTTCTTCGCCGACCTGATCGCCGCGGTGGCCGACCACCAGGAGCGGTTGCTCGACCGCGTGCTGGCGATACCCATCGACGGCATGATGTTCAGCGACGACTGGGGCGATCAGCGGGGGGTGATTATCGGGCCGCAAAGGTGGCGCGACGTGCTGAAACCCCATATCGGCCGGTCGTACGCGAAGGCGAAATCGGCCGGCAAGTTTGTCCTTACCCACTGCTGCGGTTCGATAGCCGATATCCTGCCCGATGTGATCGAAATCGGCCTCGACGTGCTCGAATCCGTCCAACCGGAAGCAGAAGGAATGAATCCCTACAAACTCAAACAGCTTTACGGTGACAAACTGACATTTTGGGGCGGCCTGGGCTCCCAAAGCATCATTCCGTTCGGCAAACCGGATGAACTTCGCAAAGAGATACGCAAAATGGCTGCAAATATGGCGAAAAACGGGGGATACGTGCTGGCCTGCGCCAAGGCGCTCCAGGCGGAAACACCAACCGAGAACGCCGCGGTTGTCCTTGAAGAGTTCATTGCACTGGGGGAGCAACCGGCATAAGTTCAGAAGGGATGTTGCTTCCGGAACAGGGACCAAACATGAAATTGACCACGCGGCAGAAGAATCTGTTGAAACGGACTTTTCTGGACTACCGGCAGACGTCGGAGTTTCTGAAAAACCCGCTTATCATGAGTAAGGCTGAGGGATTGTATTACTGGGACACCGACGGCCAGCGATACTTTGATGCGATTGGGGGCATATTTGTAGCCGTGCTCGGCCACCTGCATCCGAGGGTGGTGCAAGCCGTACGCGAGCAGTTGGACAAAATCACTTTTACCCCGCCGCTCCACGGCATTTCCGACGAGGCGCTGGAT
>JASLZV010000062.1 GCA_030754715.1 Phycisphaerae bacterium | reverse complement strand
CTCCTTGTCGTACATCACCGAGGCGTAACCGGGGCCTTTCACCTCCCACGGCTTGTCGGGAACGATCAGCGGATTGCGGGGATGCTTGATCGGCTGGTTGAGGACCTTCTCGGCCCCTTTGAGTTTCTCGATAATGTAGTCATCAATAAAAAGTTGCTTGCCCTCGAGGATGATCGCGTCGCCGACGGTCTCGTCGTTGAGGTCCTTGAACATCCCGGGCGGGGCTTTTAGCTTCTTCCCCGAAGCCATCGAACTGGTCAGCAAAAGCACAACCGCTCCGATCAACATTCCCGTAGTGAAGTGGTTTAGATGCGTGAATCGCTCCTTTCAACCGACATTTCCCATATGGCGTACTCCCAGGACGGCCATGGGGCGTCAAACGTCAATAGCCGTTCATCTAGGGGGATATGTCGACGCCTCGGCGGGTTAGTTCTGCGCCAAGACGCCGGGCCTCGGCGATGCTGTCGGGCTGTTTGGACAGATCCGGTGTGATCTCGGGTGTGATCTTTGTACCCGGACCGAGGAACATGTGAATCGCCCCGGCCCTGCAAGTTTCCCCGTAGCCGCACGTGAAGCAGGAGGCGGACCCCTGTGCCGTGACCGAGCCGATACACTCGATCTGATTGTACTCGAAGAACTTCATGATGTTCTGGGCCGGGGCATCGGGCATGGCGCCGCCGACACCCACCGCCACGCCCAGCTTGCCGGCCACGGCCTTGCCTTCCCGATGCCGGAACTGATACCACCGCTCCAGGAAGCAGTGGGCCAGACCGTTCAGCACGGAGTAGTAGTTAGCCGCACCGATGACGTAAGCGTCTGCGGAGACGATCTTGTCCCGCAACTGACGCATGTCGTCATCGAGGACGCAGACGTTGTCCTTCACGCAACTGAGGCAAGCGATACACGGGCCAATTCGTTTGCCCGACAGCGGGATGAACTCCTTGTCGCAGTTCACGCCCTTGAGCACTTCCTGCACGAGTTGGTCGGTCGTTGATCCTCTACGCGGGCTTCCAGAGATTCCCAATACTTTCATGACACACTCCTCGTACTCCTCAGGGGTCAAATGTCAGATCCTGGAGCCTGTGGTTGCATGGGCGATTAGCGGATGTCTCCGTAGGGCCGCCGATTATACCAACAAGAAAACAGACAACAGCCTTTTTTCCACAACTTCACGCAGTCGATTTCTGTGCCCCCCGAAAATCCCATCCGCACTGGCGGCAGGGCAATCCGGAGCCCTCGGACAGAGGCGGAGGCCACACAAGCCCCTGTCCCAACCCCCCACAGCACGAGATACTTCCTTCGTAATCCCCGGCCTGAGGGTCCGCCCGCATCTGGTGTCATGTGATTTGCGAAGCCTATCTGCGCCTGCGGCGGCGCAAAAGCACTCCAATGCTACCCAGGGCAAGCAGCAAAAGCGTCCCCGGTTCGGGGACAATATCCCACCCCATGTCTTTCATCATCATCCATTCCAGGTTGCTGGGCTGGCGGATCGCCTGGGCGGCAGCGATCGAGGGGCTCATCAGGACCGTGGGAAACGTTGCTTCATCAAGGTGGGATAGGCTCGATCCCTGCTGCCACGGGTCCGGGGCATAGATGGGTACCAGGCTGTCTCCGTAGTAACTCACAGCGTTGAGGCCATCCCAGTAAACCGGATCGTCCACTTCGTTAAAGTCGTCGGGGGTGCCGGTGCCCCCACTGAGAGGCTTGTTGCCCTGATCGTCCACGAGGCCCTTGTCCCACGCCGTCAGACCCGCAAACGTGCTTCCGAACCAACCGAAGTCGTCGTAGTCGAGATCATAGGTGCTGACAAAGCCCAACGAATGGCCGATCTCGTGGGCAACCACGCTGCGAAAATCAATCTGCCCGGCGCCGGGAGCGTCAGTCCCGAAATTCCAGGCGAGTCCGGCGGCTGTGATGTCGTAGTCAATGACCGTGTCAAAACCAAACCCGGTTGTGCCGGGATTGACCCCCTCCTTCCAGACGTACTCCCCTAGGGCCCAGACCGTGGTTCCGCCGCCGTCGGAATACATGTAACTGGCCGCCCCGCCCAGCACGTTGGTGCCCAGGCTGTCCAGTTCCCTCCAGAATGCGTGCATGGCGACCTGCCGCCCGGGCGTGTTGTCTATATACTGGGACCACATCTGAATCGATGCACCCACGTCGGCCATCTGCTCGGCTGTCCAATCCTGCTGTCCGGTTATATACCCATCAGTGTCACCGTTGTTGTGGAAGGTCACCGTGAACGGGCCGTAAGCCTGCACCGTAGTTGCCGCCTCGGCCTCACCGACCGCCAGGAACGAAACCGCTACCAGCAAGAAATACATGGCGATGCTTAACAGTCCGC
Source organism: Phycisphaerae bacterium (assembly GCA_030754715.1). Taxonomy (GTDB): domain Bacteria; phylum Planctomycetota; class Phycisphaerae; order SM23-33; family SM23-33; genus JASLZV01. Next base: position 6,104 of record JASLZV010000062.1, on the reverse strand, counting down.
CATTTCTGTTCGTCCGACCGACTATTTGCCCATCTCTCACAAGAGGCTCCACTTGTTGCGCACGCCTGAGGCACGGGCGAACCTTTTGCCCACCAGACCAGCCAGGCAACACCGCCAGCGGTGCGAACGTCAGCAAAACACCCAGAGGTGAGCAGCCCTGGAGCAAACAGCATCAAAGAGGTGAGCGCCTCTAGGGAAGGGCTAGAATAGCCCTTCCAGTCTCCAACAAAACCTTACCCTATATTGCGGTTTTATCAAGAAAATTCTTCATTTTCTCGAAGGGACCTTGCTTGAGACGGCCTCTGTATCATCCAATCTCCCTCCGCGATCTTCTCGGGCAGATCGCCCGGAACGTTCCGTTTCCGGCCAGGGGCAATGGACAAGGTGAGTCGCCCTGGGTGTTGCGGGTTATCCCTGGAGCGATGTTGCCAGGTTCTGCATGAAGGCGGCTGACGCCAACGACCCACCCCACAGTTGTTCCAGGGCAAATCGTTCGTTAGGTGAATGCAGCCGGTCGTCAGGCAGGCCGAAGCCCATTAGTGCGGGCTCCAGGGCGAGTATGCGCTGGAACAGTTCGGTAACGGGCACCGAGGCGCCGGATCGGATCATGGCGACTTTGCGGTCGAACGCCTCAGCCATCGCGTCGCGAGCGGCCTGTATTGTCGGCGAGTGGTGGTTCAACAGTACCGGGCGCGCCCCGGCAGACATATCCAGGGTCCACGTGACCCCCGGTGGGACGTTTTGGCGGAGATACTCTCGCAGCCCGTCGGCGACCCGCTCCGGGTCCTGATGGGGCACGAGGCGCATGGATATCTTCGTCGCGGCGGTGCTGGGGATGATGGTTTTGGTGCCCTTTTCGGTATAGCCGCCGACGATCCCGTTGCAGTCCAGGGTGGGGCGGCTCCATCGCCGCTCCATGACGCTCAAGGCCGCCTCTCCGCCGCCGAGGCGGTCCACGCCCAGCGAGGCGGCGTACTGTGCTTCGTCAAAGGGCAGGCTAGCCCACTGGTCGCGCTCCTGCGGCGACAGTTCCACCACGTCGTGGTAAAACCCCGGCAGCGTCACGCGCCCCGCAGCGTCGTGCATGCCGGCGATGAGTTTAGCCAGCGCGTTTATGGGGTTGGTCATCGCCCCGCCGTGTATGCCGCTGTGGACGTCCGCAGCCGGGCCGGTGAGCGACAGTTCCACGCACGCCAGGCCGCGCAGCGCGTAGGTGATGCTGGGAACCCCCGCGGCGAAGAAGGACGAGTCGGAAATTACCACCGCGTCGGCGGCCAACTCGTCGGCGTGGGCGCCTACGAACGCCTCAAGGTCCGGCGAGCCGATCTCCTCTTCACCCTCGACGAAGACCTTGAGATTCAGCGGCAGCCCGCCGCCGGCCCGCTGCCAGGCCTCCGCAGCCATCAGGTGCGTGAAGAACTGGCCCTTGTCGTCGTCGGCGCCGCGGGCATAAAGGTATCCGTCGCGAACTTCCGGCTCGAAGGGATCGGACTGCCACTGCCCCAGCGGGTCGGGCGGCTGAACGTCATAATGCCCGTATATCAGTAGAGTGGGGGCGCTGTCACTTGCGCGGGCTTTGGCCAGAATGTTGGGCTTATTGCCGGTGGGAACGATACGGACGGTCATTCCCAGGTCACGCAGATACTGCCCCAGCCACTGCGCGCACTGTTCGCAATGATCCGGCTGGCTGGTCACGTTGGCGACGCTGGGGAATCGCAGGAACTCCTTCAGCGAGGCGAGGTGCTCCTGGCGGTGGGCCTGGAGGTATTCGGTGAGGCCGCTGGGGATCATGGGCTACTACCAACGGCATCCTTGGAGGTTTTGTCTTTTGCCGGTTTTGGGGCATCGCCCCCACCCGGTGAGCCCTTGCCAGCGGCGGGCTTGGCTTTGGGGACCGCGGGTTTGGTGGCTGGAGGTTTTGTGGTGGGTCTTGCCGGCGGCCTGGCGCCCCGGGCGGCTTTGGCCCGCTCGGCTACCTTTACCGGATCGTCAATCAGGTCATAGTTCGGCGCCGGCGCCTGGATTGCGCTTGGCGGACCGTCGATCTCTCTATCGTAGTCGGTTGGCTCGTCCGGTACGTCTCTTTTGCAGCCGACCAGCGCCATCATTATCAGCGACATTGTTCCTGCGATTGCCCAACGTTTCATGTCTGTGGCTCCTTTGGAAAGCGGCCTTGTCGAACCGTGCGATGCGCGTGTGCCTAATTATCGCCCACGCGCGCGTGCATTGCAACGCCTCAAGGCCGCCGCAGCGTGGCGGGGGCGGTCAGTCCTCTTTATCGTCTTCGCCGGTGAGCTGGCCGGTGAGTTGGCCGGCGGGCTCGAGCGTTTGCCCTTGGCCCTTGGTTAGTAGTTGGATCTTTTTCTCCGCCTTGTCGAGGATACCGCGGCACTGCCCGATGAGTTTGATGCCCTCGGCGTATTTTTCGATCGACTCTTCCAGCGGCACCTTGCCTTCCTCAATCTGGGAGACGATTTCTTCCAGGCGTTCCAGTGCCTGTTCGAACGTTATCTTTTTTTCCTTTGCCATCGCAATTTTTATCCTTTGATAGGTGATGTCATTCAAAGAGTCCGGGCGCTGCCTGCGGGGGTTGTTTTCTGTTTGGCGCGGCCTTCGGTGCGGTGTTGCCCACGATGCTGGTGATCTTTCCGTCAGCCAGTTCGGTCCGGATGCGATCGCCGTCTTTCGTCTGGCGAGTCGAACGGAGGATTTGCCCTCCGGCCCGGCGGGTCACGCTGAAACCGCGATGGAGCACCGCGCGATAACTCATGGCCTCCAGTTGTCTGGACGCGGCGTCTATCTTCTGCCAGGCCAGGACAAGTTGGTGGACCGGCGACCGGGCCGCCAGGCGCCCTCGCAGGTCGACCAGCCTGTCGCCGCTGCGTTTGCTTCGTCTGCCCAGCGACCAGGCCATGCGGTGGTGCAGATGCTGGAGTGCTGTGTAGGCTTGCTGGGCCAGTCGCGCGGGGTGCTGGGCGGCCAGTTGGTTGGTCGGCGCGTGGAGGCGACTGCGTGCTTCGGCCAGTTGGTCTTGGGCGCTCGCCCTAAGGCGGTGCGACAGTTCGTCGATCCGCTGGGCCTGTGTGCGGACGGTGGCTGTCGGGTCGCGGAAGGTTGCGCTGCGCCCTATGCCCGCCAGGGCCGCCGCCGCCGCCGCCGTCCGCTCGGCGGCGCGGTGGGCCATTCGCCCGGCGAGGGTCGCCAGGTGCCGGCGGATCTCCGCTTCGTTTGGAACGGCCAGTTCCGCCGCCGCCGTGGGCGTAGCCGCCCGGACGTCGGCTACCATGTCAGCGATGGTGACGTCCACTTCGTGGCCCACGCCGGAGATCACGGGCACTGCGGCTGCGAATATCGCCCTGGCTACCTCTTCGGTGTTGAATGCCCACAGGTCCTCCAGGCTTCCCCCGCCGCGTGCGACGATGATCGTGTCGATTTCGTACGTCTTGGCGTTGGCATCCAGGAGGTTCAGGGCCCGGGCGACTGACTGCGGCGCCTCGGCGCCCTGCACCATCGCGGCGACGAGGAGGACCCTGGCGGCCGGCCAGCGGCGATGCAGTGTTCGCCGGATGTCTCGGATGGCTGCCCCGGTGGGGCTGGTGACCAGGCCGATGGCCCGTGGGAAGCGGGGAATGGGCTTCTTTGCCTCCGGGGAGAACAAGCCTTCGGCGCGGAGTTTTTCGCACAGTTGGCGAAAGGCCAGTTCCATCGCCCCCTGCCCGCATGGGGTCATGTGCTGGACGTTGATTTGCAGTTGTCCGCGGACTTCGTACACGTCGACCTGCCCGTTGGCCACCACCTCCATCCCGTCGGCCGGGGTGAACTTCAACCGTCTGTTGTCGGAGCGGAACATGGTGGCGTCTATGGTGGCGCCGGGGTCCTTGAGTCTGAAGTACATGTGACCCGAGGAGTGAAGTGTGAAATTGCTGATCTCGCCCACCACGGTGATGCGCTTCGGCAGCGCCTCGGCCAGCGCGCCCTTGATGCGGGCCACCAGCGCGGAGACCGACATAGGCCCAGATGCGATGGCCTTCGGGGCCTCGCCCCCCCGGAGCCGGGCGGCCCGCGACTTGCCGGGGTCGAAAAAGTCAAAGCGTCCATCATCCATGATAATCGGCATTGTATCGGCCAAGCGTGCTGATTGCACGGCTGGGTGCGGTTTGGGAGTTGTTGTACCAAGGGCGCCGGTGTTCCGGGCTAATTCTGTTCGTCGGCGCCGCCGGACCAGGCCGGCAGGATAAATGAGTCGGTGTCGCTGACGGGCGTTTCGATGCCCTTGTAGTCCACCACGCCCTGGACGAGGTAGATATTGTCGCCGCCCACGCCGACGTTGGGCCGCCGCTTCCATTGCACGTGCCAATCCAGATACAGCACGCTGTGGCCACGCTGTTGGTGGTTGTCGCTGCTGGGTTGGTTCAGATGCTCCGGTCGGAACAGTCCGCCATTAAACAGCGGCGTGCTGTCTGACAGGATGGCCATCTTTTCCGCCACGTCGGCCAGCTCGGCGCTGCGGTTGGACAGCGGTCTCGGTCCGATCGCGTGCTGGTAGGAATAGTTGATGAATTTTTCGGCTGGGAAGTCGCGCATGTCGCTCGTGGCGGCGAAGGCGACTCCGGCGGCCTGGGGCGCGGCGGGGCACTGAAAGATCACCGGCGGCGCATAGCCTTGGCGGATCAGGCGGAACAGGCCTGCTGAGTTGCTCGCCACCCGGCGCCCGCGACCAGCCAGCCAGGCAGCCCCGAGGCGAGGCTCAGCCGGGAGCATTCCGTTGTTGGCCAAGGCGTAGTTTCCCATAGCCTGGCCGATTTGCCCCACATTGGAGGCACACTCCACGGCCAGCGCGCATCGGCGAGCCTGGCGGGCCCAGGGGATAAACAGGCAGGCGATTAGTACAGCCGCCGCGGCCAGCGCTCCGAGGTCGCCCAGCGAGAACGTTGGCCGGCTGGCAGCGCCGGACAACTGCCGGCGCGCCCGGGTCGCATCGACTCTGCGGGCGGAATGGATCCTGGCCATTGTCCGATCAGCCAGGTCTGGTGGGGCTTGCGGCTGGCCCACAAGCCGCAGCGCCGAGAACGTATTAGTCAGGTCATTGTGCAAGGCGCGGAAATCAGGATCTTCGGCGAGTCTTTTATCGATGGCTTGCCCGGTAGCCCGGTCGCATCGACCCAACAAATAATCGGTCAACAGGGCCTGGTCACGTTTTGCGTGTTCGGTCATGGTTTTGTTTGGCCTGCGTCTTCCACAGTTTGGCGAATCGCCCCACAGCTGCGTGGAGGCGGCTCTTTACCGTTCCCAGCGGCACGCGGAGCATCTCGGCGATGTCTTTGTATGCGAGGTCGTGAAAATAGCACAGTATCAGTACCAGCCTGAGGTTGTCGGGCAGGCGGCTGACAATATTCTGTACGGCCGAGCGGGTCTCGTTGTTCATCATTAATTCATCGGGTCCGGGCACATCGACCGGCATAAGATCGGCGTAACTGGCGTTGTCCTCGTTACCTGCGACGGCAGCGTCGAGTGGGGCGGCGGATCGCCGCAGGCGGCTGCGCAGATGGTCGCGGGCCTTGTTGGCTGCGATGGTGAACAGCCACGGCTTGAGCCGCCTGGCCGGGTCGAAGGCGGCCGCCGAGACGTGCAGTTGCAGCATTGCTTCCTGGAAGACGTCTTCGGCCAGGGCCGCGTCGCCGGTGAACCGCGCCAGGAAGTGAAACAACTCCTGTTGGTGGCGTCGCACCAGGGCCTCGAACGCCTTGTCGTCGCCGTCAAGATGGCGTTGCAGCAATTCCTCGTCGGTGGGTTCGGCGTGTTGGTGGTCCTGGTTCACCGGAGGAATGGTCCTTTCGCCGGTGCGGTCCGGCCAGGCGAAATTATAGCGAATCGCGCGAGTTTTGCGACGGCCAATCCCCGGCGCCCGGCCTTGGGCTGGCCGCGGCGAGTTGCTGAGGCGGCAAGGGTGTTTCGTCGGTGAAGTTTTCCCCTGTCGGATGGTCTTGAACTTGCCGCGCGGCGAGGGTATGTTTGGGCGGTGGAGAGTATTTCGCAGGATGGGCGGGACGACCTGAGGAATCTGCAGCAGGAAGTTGAGCGATGCGGCGCGGGATATTAGCCAA
>JASLZV010000061.1 GCA_030754715.1 Phycisphaerae bacterium | reverse complement strand
GCTGAAACTCTTGCCAGGGCTAAAACACACTGGCGAGAAAGACTCGTCGCGCCTATGGAATCGGTGGCGGTGTCCGAATGGGATGCCGTCATCTATTTCAAGCCGACAACCCTGGCCCAACGCAACCGGATTTTCAAGTATGTCAACGACGGCTCGCTTGAGTCATTGGTTGAAACTTTGTTGATCCGTGCGCTTGATGGCGACGGCAAAAAGATGTTCTCCAATGCCGACAAAAAGCCATTGATGGAACAGGTTGACCCCGATGTAATCGTCCGCATCATCAGCGCAATGAATGATGAGCCGGATACCACTATCGAGGATGCCCGAAAAAACTCCGAACCGGCGACCAAGAAATCCTCTTGATGTTCCAGGTCGCCGAACACTTGCACATGACGGTGAACGAGTTAGCGGAGAAAATGACAACGGACGAACTAACCTATTGGTCGGCATGGTTTGAATACGTCGCACAGAAACGGCAGATGAGGTAATGGCAACTGCTGACGCAAAAATTCGGATTGTTGCGGAAGATAAAACGCAGAAAGCGTTTAGGTCTGTCGACAAGAATCTTAATAAAACGTCAGATGCGTTAAAAGGTCTTGCGAAACGGTTTATTCTTGCGGCGGGAGCTGCAGGGGTAGGCGGCTTTGTTACCAAGACCATTCACGCCGCTGAGAAACTAGACAAACTCTCCATCCGTCTTGGCGTTAGCACTAAGGCATTATCCGAATACAAGCACGTTGCAGAAATTGGTGGCGTTACATTTGAAACGCTAACAATGGCCTGGCAGCGCATGACTAGGCGCATTGCAGAGGCGGCGATAGGAATGGGCGAGGCCAAGGGAGCGTTAAAGGAATTGGGCCTTAATGCCGAAGAGTTAAACAAACTTCCTCTTGATGAGAAGTTTGAAATCGTTGCTGATGCTCTTGCCGGACTTGGTAGCGAGTCGGATCGCGTTCGCTTGGCTATGAAATTGTTTGACTCGGAAGGTGTTTCGCTGATTCAAACAATGGAAGGTGGCGCAGAAGGTATCAGGAAGGTTAGACAACAGGCGCGTGATCTTGGCTTAACACTTGACAAAACCACCACCAAAGCCGCCGCGAAACTTGTAGATGAAATGACTAACGTAAAGGCGGCGTTACAGGGTATTGCGAATAGCGCACTACCCGCTATCTTGCCTCTGCTCACCGATCTTGCTATCGCGTTACAAGGTGGGATTAACGCTCTGAAAGATTGGGGGAAGGAACTTAAATTCCTCGCACTGGTGTTTGTCGAATTATTCGTAATCAGTAAGATTACGCCTCTAATCATTACAATGAATGTGGCAATGCAGACCGCCACATTCTCGGCAAGGGGTTTAGGGCTTGCAATGAAGGGGATGCTTGGAGGCATACCCGGATTGATTGCGATTGCCGCTACCGCTTGGGTGATGTTCCGCGACGACACCGAAGAAGCAACGAAGGCTGTTGAAGAACAGACCGGGGCCGTCAAAAAGTTAAGGAAAGAATATGTGGGGTTGGCACTTCCAGTATTGTTAAATACTCAGCGCGACCTTGAAGAGCAACTGGCCAGTGTTACCACAGAACTGGAAATCTACAACGAAGCCCTAGAAGAAGCGCGTAAATTGCAGGCGTATGGTAGTGGTTATGTCAGCAGTATTTATGACACGATCGGAGCAAACAAAGACCTTCAAACACAAATCGTAGCGAATAACACCGTAATGGTCGGGGCCAATAAAGAACTCGTTGCACTAGAGGAGAACGAGGCTAAACTGATAGCGCGGTTGAAAGTTGTAAAGGAGCAGATCGACAAGGTTACAAAGTCAACAAACGAGTCCGCAAAATCGACAGATGGTCTAAAGGAAACAATCGGTGAATGCACAAAGGAATATAAAGACCTCTGGAACGGCATTTTCGATCTAGAAAAAGTTATGAATCTGCTAAAACCAACCGTTCACCAAGGAGAAAAAGCGTGGGTAGGGTTGGGAACAACTCTTTCAAAAACAGAACAAGCAATGAAAGACTTTAAGGATGAGGTTGCCAATACTCAATTTGAGAGTGACTTTCTCATCGACAAGATGGTAGTGCTTGACCAATTGCTTCAGGACGGAAAAATTCACGGCGATGTTTATACCGCATGGGTCGAAAGATTGGACGAGGCAATGGGTGATGCCGGTGAAGAAACGGTTTTGCTAACGCAAGACATCGAAACCCTCGGCAAGCACATGCAATCGTTTGCCGATAATCTTGCGTCAGGTATAACCGATGCCTTTATGTACATTATGTTTGAGCAGGGGAAACTGAAAAAAGCAGAAAAGGAGCGACACGCAAGCGCATTGTCCGACATTAAGAAGCGATACGACAAGGAGATCGCCGACCTGAAAAAGATGCTCGATGCGGGAACAATCTCTCACGCCGAATACAACGCGCAACTGAAAGCAAAGCACCAGGAGTATGTCGACGAGAAACTTGCGGCAGAGAAAGAGTTTGAAAAGAACATGGGCGAGATCAACAAGTCCATCGGCGACCACATGAAAGAGGTTCTGTTGAGCGCGTTCAAAAGCCTGATTCAGGATATGCTGAAAGAATGGCTCAAGTTGAAGATTAGCAAGATATTTTCTGGCAGCGGTGGTGGTGGTTTCAACCTCGGAGGGATCATCGCAGGCATCAAAAATATCTTTACAGGCCACACATCTTCGGGTGTGGTCGCCAGCGGAGTGTCTAGCGCAGTGGGTTCGGCAGCCGGGTCAGCAGCCGGGGCAGCAGCCGGGGCTGGGGCAGCCGGGGCTGGAACCGGGTTGGCTATGGACGGGGCCGGTGGGTGGGTTTCGTCTGGCACCCTACCGGCAGCAACCGCTGGCAGCGGGCCAGCAGCAGCAGCCGGTGGGGCGAGTGGCTATGCGGCGATGCTTGCACCGGTTGCTCTTTTCGCCGCTGGCTTCCTCAAAATCCGCAAGCGTTATAAGGAAGATCGGATAGAGTTCGGGAACCTGATGGCCGACAAGGAAGTGCGTGCAAAGATGTTCCAGGGCGTGATGACCACCGGCTTCAACACGATCAAGAGAGATGGCACTCACGCCTGGGTGCAAGTGTCCGAAAAGACCAACGAATACATCAAGCAGTTGGATGCCGCCGGGCAACGCAAGAGCAAGGGCGAGTTTTTCTGGCACAACCTTGTGAAGGTGCGCGATGAGTTCGGCAACGTCATTGCCAGGGCAAAGGATGTGCAATCGTTGTGGAATGAACTGCAAAATATGACGCCGTTTATAGGCGCTATCGAGCAGATGGACGAATTTCAGTATAAGTCGGAGAAGGCTGTTAGCGTTCAGGGCGAGGTTGTCAACTCGACGGCTGATCTGTTGTCAACCATCGCCAGAAGCGTAGATGCTTTCCCTGAAGCCACCACAGCGATGGCCGATGGGATGATTAGCGTGAAGGAGGCGATTGAGATGGGGTTGAACCCTGCCGTCGCCGGTACTACTGAGCGGTTCCGCGAGTTGTCGCAAGATGCGTTCGCAGTGTCATCGGGGATGACCCGGCTAGGCCAGACGGGTGTGGATGCGATGTTGGCCATTGACACCGAAGGCGCGAAATTCCAAACAATGATGAATGATGGTGTGCTCTCCACGATTGAACTGGCAAGTCTCGGCCTTGTCGGGATGGAAGAAATGGGAGAACACGCTTTCACTAATCTTGTGGAGTGGTCGAAACGTTCCGCCGACACCAATGCGAGCCTCGCGGCGATCACTAAGGTGCTAGGTGGCGAGATGGTGCAGATGGGGGCGAAAGGTGTTAGAGCACTCCAAAAAATCGATCTGAAATCGCAATCAGTCAAGAACGCAATGCGCGACGGCGTTGTAAGTGCCGCTGAAGCGGCGCAGTTGGGATTCGCGGAACTCGGCGCGAGGTCGGTTGAGGACTTCTTGAAGATCGTCAACGCGGTGAAAAATGCCACCTCGCACATGGGAGACCTTAAAAGTGCCGCCGACAAAGCAGGTGAGTCGATCAGAAAGGCAGCAAACGTTCGCGCAACTCTCGGCAATGATATGCAACATGGCGGCTCGTTTGTTGTTGGCGGCGGCGGCGGTACGGATTCGCAGCCCGTGTTCTTCAACGCAACACCGGGCGAACGTGTCACGGTGGAAACGCCCAACCAAGCGAGGGCAAGCGGGAGCGATGGCAGCAGCGTGGTGAAAGAGTTGCGTGCATTGCGGCGCGACCTGGCGAACGTCGTCGCTAAACCAATCGTCGGCGCAGTGACCAGAGGACAACTGGCGATGGCCGGTGGAGTGAGGCATTGAGTGTTTCAGACGCGCAATATCAAGCATGGCTCGCAGACCCACAAGAGGAGCGCGTCTTGCTAGCCGAGGTTAAATCTTACGCCGACGCCAGTGAGTCGACCCACTATTTAGGTTCAAAATACTTTCACACCGGCACGGGTGATTCCCCAGCCAATACAACCTATGAGGGCATCTTGAAAGGTTCGCCGTTCTTCTCTACGACCATGAGTGAAGCCTTTGGCGGGCGCAGTTATGTGTCGATTGGCGAGGTGTCCGTTGATAACAGTGACGGCGATAAAGATGGGTGGGTCACGAAGGCATGGGATGGGCGCGATGCGACGATTAAGTTCGGCGACCCGACCTGGGCTATTGCCGACTTCCGCACCATCCTGTCCGGTGTCGTGGATCGGCTATCCATTGGCGACGATTACACGCTGACGCTGATGCTACGCGACAAGCAGAGAACGCTCGACGTTCCGATCCAGACCACGCTGATTGCAAGCGGTGAGGAAACGGATCAGGTCGTGCCGCTGTGCTATGGAGAGGTCTTTAACGTCAGCCCGGTGTTGATTGATGACACCACGCACGAATACCAAGTCCACGAGGGGCAGATCGAGGACATCGTTGCGGTCTACGTTGACGGCAAGGCGACGGCTATCGCCGTCACCGAAGATTTGACGAACGGCAAATTCACGCTAGATGCTGATCCAGACGGCACAGTGACCGCTGACATCAAAGGCCACAAGCCATCGGGCAGTTACAAGACCAAACCGGGCGAGATCATCCGCGCCATTGTGAGTCGGGAACTGGCCGATCCTGGCGATCTAGATACAAGTGCGTTCACGCAGTTCGATACCGACTTCAATTACACCATCGGAATCTACATCAAGAGCCGCGAGAACCTTCTGGACGTTCTCGATAGCGTACTGCCTGCCGGTTGGTACTACGGATTTGATCGGGATGGAAAGTTCACCCTGGCAGAACTGCAAGACCCCTCGGGCCTGGCCTCAGTCCTCACCATCGACAACCTAGAGTCGCATGGCGACCTCGGCATCCAGAAGGCAGATGTTCCCGAGTGGAGGGTGCGGGTTGGCTATAAAAAGAACTGGTCGAAAATGAGCATCGGCACTGATTCGGACATAGACGAAGATGCTAGGCCGTGGCTGAAAGAAGAATTCAACAAAGTGGCAAAGGTAGAGGATGCCAGCGTCAAGACCACGCACTTGCTGGCGCAAGACCCGGACATTTTGCCGAGCAGTATTACCGGCTCATCCAATGCCTCAACAGAGGCGACTCGACTGCTAGCTCTTTTTAAGACGCAACGCTACACCTACACGGTGGGCGCGTATGTTGCGCCGCTGCAAGTTACAGTCGGTTCGTGCGTGACCCTACAGGATGATCGGTTCGGCCTGAGCGCAGGCAGTAAGTGCGTTGTGACGGGCATAACCGAGTACCTACTAGATAACAAGATCGAAGTGGAACTCTGGCAATAATGGCTGATTCACGAATCCTCGGCTCAAGCCACCTCGACGGCGTGGCCCTCACGGCAACGAGCGAGGCGGGGACGTATGTCGCTGACAACCTGACCAACGTGCAACCGGGCAAGATTTGGCGCAGTACTACCGATGCCGCGCAGACCATCACTGGCGACTTTGGCGGGGATAAACGCTGCACCGCGTTTGCACTTTACTCGCACAATTTGTCAGATGACGCGACCATACAACTGACTCTGTCGTCAGATGCAGGGCACGTTACGCAAATTTACGACACCACCGTCGCCGCGATTGACCCACTGTACGGATGGGGCGAAGGGCCGTATGGAATGGAAGGGTATGGGGGCTATTCATCGGAAGGATGGGCGCAACCGTTTAGCATTATCTGGCTCGGCGCGACATACGTTGCCCGGTATTTCCGCGTCATTATTACCGACACGACGAACAGTGACGAGTATATCCAAGCGGGGCGTATCAAAATCGGCCAGCACTTTGACATCCCGGTAGTTGCCGGGTATGGCATGGGATGGACAGAGCAGACGGAACTGACTCGCACCAGGGGCGGCGCACTGCGTTCTGACAGTCGCGATCCTTACCGATACGCCAGTGCCACAAGCACAATCCTCGACAAACTCCAAGAGGGCGATCTGCTTGAGGTGTTCCGCAGTGTTGGCAAACGTGGCGATGTTCTCTGGAGTGCGTTTCCTGATGATGCAACTGTTCAAGAGCGCAGAAACGTTATTCTCGGTCGGTTGACCGATTATGGTTCTGCCAACATTTCAAAGGTCGGTTCGACCATCACATTTTCAATCGAGGAAGGTCTGTAATGGCAGAAGTCCCAACATATACCGCCGCCGAGATCATCGCGTTAGCGAAAGGCACAGCGAACTGGTACGAGTACGCAAAGAGCGGATTCCAACACGTTAAAAACGGACAGGATGACATCAGCACGTTGCAGTCAGCCGCTTTCAGCGGGGCTACGCCGGGTTGGAACGCGGCAATAGACACGCGTTGGTATGTCGCCGACACCAGTTCTTCAACAACAACCTACACCGGCGCGACGAGTCCAACCGCAACAGGTTCTGACTCCTTGTTTGCCGGGTATCGCATTTTTTTCAACCCGGCCAACAGCAACACCGGGGCATCAACACTGAACGTCAGTAGCAGTGATGCGGCAGTGGGCATTAAGAAGATTTCCGGGGGAGCAAAAGTGGCGCTTGTCGCCGGTGATCTGGATGACAACAGCATCCATGAACTGGTCTTTGACGGTACGCATTGGATATTGCTTAACCCCTTAGTCGATGCCCTGCATCAGTACGGCACGATATATGTAGATGCAGGTGCTATGTCTACCACAGAAACGGCAGGTGCTGAAACAGGGACAAACGAGTACGCCACCAATGATGTGAACTGGGACTACTTTGCTTTCGATACTGGGGCCACTGAAGAACAAGTCCAGTTCAAGATCGTGATGCCCGAAAACTGGGATAGAAGCACGATCAAGGCCAAGTTCTATTGGAGTTCCGCTTCCGGTTCAACCGCCGGTGACACTGTTGAATGGGCGATAAAAGCGACCGCTCTCGCTAATGATGATGCTATTGACGCATCATGGGGAGCCGAGCAGGTCATAACGGATACTGTACTGGCCGGTACTAATGGCGATCTCCACCTAACGTCTGCGACACCTGCAATAACGATAGCGGGTTCACCTGCACTCGGTGAGATGGTTACTTTCGAAGTAAATCGAAACACGGCTGGCACAGATGACATGGCTGAAGATGCTTGGTTGTTTGGCGTACTCATTCAAATCAAAATGACCAGTACCGTAGCGGCGTGGTAGCACTATGAGTTTATTGCCTTATGCATCTCTCGCGCACAGGAGAAAATCGTTTCGTGTTACGGGAGATGTAGTTCTGCTTTCTACGCAGACTGCTTCTGATTCTGCGTCAATAGATTTTACGTCTGGGATTACGTCAACTTACGGGGAATATATCTTCAAGTTTTACAATATAAATCCCGCTAACGACAGTGTGGACCTTTCCTTTCAGGTTAATGCTACAGATGGTGCAGATTATAACGATAGTAACATAACTGCAATATTTTTTGCGGCACAACATGATGAAGCAGACTCTGCTACGGACTTGGACGTGGACAGTGGAAGGTCTGTGGCGCAGACAACGGATTTTATGGCTTTGTCAGGAGGTACAGGCAATGGAGCAGATGAAAGTTGTGCTGGTGAATTTCATTTATTTAATCCAGCATCGACAACTTATGTGAAGAACTTTTACTCTGTTGTTAATCAATATAGCGCAGCCAATGCGGCGAGAGTTTTATATGCTTCTGGTTATATAAATGACACAACTGCAGTTGATGATATTCAATTCAAAATGTCAGCAGGGAACTTCGACGGAACAATAAAAATGTGGGGTGTAAAAAACTAATGGCAATGACACTGATAACAACTAATACATCGTCAGATGCTGCCAATTCATCATTTACTTCCGGCATAGACAGCACTTATAAACTTTATATCTTTAAGTTTATTGATATAAATCCTGCTACGGATAATGTGAATTTTTCGTTCCAAGTAAATGCGTCAGATGATGTTGGTGGTGATTTTGATGAGAGTTATATAACAAGCACCTTTTTTCAAGCGTACCACGATGAAGCGGACACTGCC
>JASLZV010000060.1 GCA_030754715.1 Phycisphaerae bacterium | reverse complement strand
ATACGACCCGCTCAACCCGCCGGAGAAGCAAAAAACCGCATCGCTGATTGTCGATTGAGAACGGCGTGAAACCCCGGGCAACAGTTCCCCAAAAACGCAAATGGGACGAGCCCCGGTCAGCCCCATCTCCAAGTAACGGACTGCCCCCGATACCAATATGCCGATAAGATAGACACGACATGACGCCGTCCAACTGCAACCGAACAGAAGTATCAACCACTCCGGCACCGCGCGACCTGCGGCGGTTGTGGTTCTTCTCGCTGTTGGTCTTTTCACTCTTGTTCGGCCTGACCTGCCAGCGCGGGGTCAGTTGGCAGGACAGCGGCATGTTTCAGTGGCGGGTGCTCACGGGCGACTACGTCGGACGGCTTGGCCTGGCTCTGGCACACCCGCTCTATATCGCCGCAGGCCAGGTGCTGAAGTACATCCCAATCGCCAACCTTCCGGGGCGGCTGAACTTCTTCAGCGGGCTTGGGATGGCCGTCGCCTTGGCCAACCTGGCTACCGTAGTGTCCATTTTGACCTCCAGGCGGTGGATCGGGCTGCTGATCGCCGCCGTGCTGGCTGTCACACACACGGTGTGGTGGCTCTCGACCGTCGCCGAAGTGTACACATGGAGCGCCGCAGCCTTGACGGCCGAACTGTGGTTGCTGGTGTCGTTGATTCGTCGCCCGCAGTGGGGTGCGATGGCGGCCCTGGGGCTGGTTAACGGTTTGGGACTATGCATTCACAACTTTGCCCTGCTACCCCTGCCGATATACGCTATCGCCGCCACTGCTCTAGTTGCCAGGCGCAAGGTCCCGTTGTGGTCCCTGGCCGTTGCGGCCGCCGCATGGCTTGTGGGGGCGGGGGTATATCTGGGCTTTACTGTCCACGAGGCGGTGAAGTCCGGGAGCATCCTGGCGGCGATCCATTCGG
This sequence comes from Phycisphaerae bacterium, assembly GCA_030754715.1. GTDB lineage: Bacteria > Planctomycetota > Phycisphaerae > SM23-33 > SM23-33 > JASLZV01. Next base: position 7,594 of record JASLZV010000060.1, on the reverse strand, counting down.
CTTTGTTCGGCCACGACGCCGAAAACGTCCTGAACGTGGTGTATTTGTCGAAGTATTGGGCAGCCAACTTCGCCCTGACGGCCTTGAATTTCGTCTCTGTACTGACTCCGTTGGCGATACTCGGGTGGTGCCGGATGCGCCGGCGGCTGGGTGGCCCGGCGGCTGCGGCACTGGCCGCCGTTACGATCATCGAGATCCTTTTCTTCGTGAGATACCCCGTCCCGGACCAGTTCACGTTCGTCCTGCCGACGCTGGTGATGGTGGCCATGGCGGCAGGGGTAGGGTTGGCGGCGATGGTTGACGCTTCGCAGCGGTGGCGAAAGGTGGCCATCGCGGTGTGCGGCCTGTCGATTGTGCTCCAGCCGGCGGTCTACGCAGCCGCACCGGCGCTGCTGCGGGCCGCGGGCATAGAGGTGAACCGCAGCCGCAACCTGCCCTTCCGCGACGAAGCGCGGTATTGGCTGGTGCCCTGGAAGCACAATGAAGATTCCGCCGAGCGGTTTACCGCCGCCGCCCTGCGCCACGCTCACGGGAGGGGGGGCCTCAGCGGTGTAATCATTCCCGACAGCACTTCGGAGCACCCTCTGCTGATCGTCCGGCGGAGAAACCCGAACCTGCGCGACGTCTGGATCCAGTTTCGGGGCGCGCCACTGCCGGAATATGACAAGAATCCCGCAGCCTTTCGTTCGATGCTCGCCCATCGCCCGTTGTTTGTCGTATCGCCCAGTCAAAGTCAACTCAGCCGACAACTGCTGGCCGACACCAGCATCGTCGGCCAACCCAGCGGGCAGCCGGTTCTCTACCGCCTGAAGTGGGAGTCCCCCTGAAACAGACAGACACATCGCCGTTCCCGGCGCGGGGAACCCGGGCAGCAACAACCAGCCGCGGCTATTTCACTCGGGTAAACAGCAACACGGCCGGCATGTCACCGAGCCTGCGGACAGAACCGCGGTCGATTACCGCAACGTAGTACCACACGTGTTGCGGCGTTTCATTATTGTCTTCTTCGTCTTGCGTCGGCCTGCCGAGTTGCACGCGGATGTTCAGGCTGTACACATCGCTATTGACCGTGATGAGGTTACTGATGGCGCGGTAAAGCGTATCGCGAGCCCGGGGGTAGTCTCGCAGTTGCCGCAATTCTGCCAGTTCCAAGCCCGTCGCGCTCATCATCTTCTTGTCGGCATATTGGGCCAGCGGGATGGCCACTTCGCCCGGCGTAAGGAATCCCTGGATGTCACTTTCGGGATCATCGCGCAGCCCCGTAATATGTCTACCCGGCACATCCACATCCGCTTTGGACCGCGCGGTGTGGTCATTCTGGGCCGGCTGGCGGTAGTTCTTGATCACCGAGCCGTACTCGGGTGAAAACTGCCCCCCCGTTGTGCGCTCACGATACGCAAGGATTGACCAGACCGCCCCAACAGCCGTAACACCAGAACAGTCCTTCACGACACCGTCGGCCTGGGTCACAGTAATGTTCGTGGGCCAGGGAAGTCTTTCGAGCACCTCCACTGTATTGGTGATCTCGTCCTGTCCGACTGTGTTCACGTTGATCCGGCCATAGACCCGCCCACCGGAATTCTCCAAACTCGGCGCCGCCGCCGGACCGACCGCATCGAGCAACTCACCCAGCATCGCCGGCCAGGGCACATCCGGGTAATCAGAAGGCGGGTCGGCTATCCAGTCCGGCTCGCAGGGGTCCGCCCGACCCCGCGACACCTTCGTGGCATACTCCGCCTTCAAAGCAGTGGGCAGGGTCCCACCGGCCGAATCCGGGCCGACCACGTACAGTTGAAGAACGTCGCCCAAGTCCATCGGCGGCTCGTGGGGCACGTCAATCTCAAACCCCTCCCAGACTGTGGTCAGCGGGATATTCGCCGTGGTAACCCCATTATCCTCGTTGAGTTTCTCACTCCCGGCGTAATAACTCGCCACCGAATACCGCCCACGGCCCAGATCGTCGTCACGGCGACGGTCCTCGGTTACCGTATCGTCATAGGGGTCCCCGTTGAGATCGATCAGTGTATGGTTATATCCCAAATCTGAACCAGCATTGAACTTATCGAGAGGTATATCGACGCCCTCGGCCGTGCGGGCCAGCACAACTTCACGGTCGCCGCTGCCAACAACGAAGAAATTCAAATCGTCCACCTTATGCCACCCGGGGGTACCCGCCAGGGGAATATCACCGAAGTTCGATTCATCCACCGAGCCGGCAGAGCTTCCGGCCCCGAAATTGTAAAGGACTACCTTACCACCCTTGCCGCCTGAGGCAGCAGGGATCGTGACACTGCCGATCGAAGCACCCCCGATCTTGTACGTGCTGAGGCTGATGCTTATATTGCTGGGGTTCATCAATTCCACCGCACAGGCCCACTTGTAAGTGTCGTCTCCTGTTTCATCGGGTGGCTCGCCTGTTTTGCTTGAACTCTCGTGATAGGCATAGACTTCCGTAATTACCGGCTGGTTAATCAACCCATAGGCCGTCACTCCCCCCACAGTTACCTCGAATTTTTTGGTCTTTGCCACGACATACGGGGTAACGTAGGCCCAAAGATTGGCGACAAAGTGCGCGGCCTGGGCATCTGTCGCCCCCGCTCTTGCCAATTCGGCGCCCAACTGTTCCCGCCGATACTCGTTGTCGGTCAGGTCGGCTGCGGAAGATATGTCAATGCGCGACGCAAACGGCTCGGTGCCAGGCGGGCCCGTGGATGGGTGGCGCACACTCAGCCGCGAAGCGCTGAACGTGGTCAGGTCGCGCCGGATCCATCCCTCGAGTGGATCTCCCTCCGCGTTTCTCTTTGTAACCTCATAGAGGCGACCCGACCGTGATGAGGGACCCGCCCCAAGCCAGCGCAGGTGCGCCTCGTCACCAATGGGAAACAAACTATACTGATAAGTGGTGGTATCCGGCGAAAGCAGCCGCCGCGCACACTCCACGTTGAAGGTATTCAAAGACACCCCCGGGTCCCCGCAGCGCTCTTCGTGGACATCAGGATATGCCAAGGCTAGATGCGCGCTCAGGTTGATGCTGACCGGGGCGGTGGGCCAGACAGTCTCGGTGGGGGTTCCGGCGACATTCACGCTCATACGCGACGCAAGGTCCTCGATGCGCACCGCCACGTAGTACTTCTGGCCCTCCGGGCCCATTACCATGGCATCGTAGAGATACGCATCACGAACACTCGCCTCGCCGGACTCGCCCTCGCCGTCCGTATCGACAAGTGTGTACATGTCTAAAGGTTCCTCTACCCCATCCTTAATCACGCTCACACTTTCCACAGCAACCGGGTCAACAGCGTTTACCTTGCCCTTGAGATTATCAGTACTGGTACCTGGTACGAAAACAGGGTCGTCTGTTGGTGTGAAAGCATCCAGCCCGCAAATATGGGTTACGTGCGGCCATCTATAGGTCGTATCAGCACTATCCTCAAGATACCTTCTTCTCTCAGTGCTCGATAACCAGTCGTCGATCTGAATCGGTACCATGTCGTCCCAACCCCAGGTGTCCCCGGCATTGTGGTTGCTATACGAAGGGTGGTCTATAAACTGCTTCCAACCTGCCGCCCCGCTGTCCGTCCCGGAATATGGGCTTGCACCTGGGTCTGCCTCGTCGAAATAGAGGTCGTTCGCCAGGATTTCGCTCATCACGGCAACAGCGCCAGCGATAATCGGGTCACCCTGACTCTTGACCGCGATACTCTCAGACTGCTTCAGGTGCAACCGCGAAACCAACAAAAACGTCCCGCCGAGCATCCCAAGGATAGTCAGCAGCCCCACTACCATCAACAGAATCGAACCACGCCTGTTTCGAATCGCACGCATGACCCAAATAACCAACCTTTCTGCCCGGTTTTGGTGGACACTTGGTTTCTAAGACAATCGCGGACACCTCGTCTTCCCTCACATGCTCAAAAACCGGAAACGCTTGATTACCCAAGCCCGCAAGGAGGGAACCACCAAGGTCCAGACTATTCCACGATTAAACGCAAGTCGCCGTTTCACAAGGCTCAGCCACACGGGCCCTCAACGGACCGCCTGTTACCGAGTCTACTGTATTCTACCTCGTCTGGCCACCCTTGGTCAAGGTCAATCCGCCGCACCTCGGGCGCAAATTCACTTTCCACAATACAAACAGCTTCCACGGCGAGGCCGGCGCGGGGCGGGCCGCCCCGCGCATTTGCCACTCCATTGTGATAATGCGACACATCACAATTGGCAATAGAGTCCCCACCGCATCTTAGCGTATAATGAGATTGGTTAAGCATGCTCACAAGAGTCCAGACAACTTGTTTCTGTGCATTGCTGGCGTTCTGTGCCTTATGGCCTCAGCTGCAGCAGGCATGCTTTGCACGGATCAGACAACGGTCCCGCGGCAAAGGCATTACCCTTTCGCGAACCGGGCGTTTGCAGGATGTCGGTGGCCGGGGAAAACTCGCCGCTCCCCGTAGCCAGTCATACGGACTCGGAGGGTTGCAAAAGCCGGGCGCACCCACAGGGCCACTTCAGCGTTCCCTGGCAGCCGGATCTTCTTTCGCCCTGCGCAGTTCGATTAGAGGCATGGGCAGGCCCGGCACGGCCCTCCGCAGTAATATCTTGAGCCCCTCTGGTTTGGGTGGGCTCCGGCCCGGTGATAAGGTGGGCGCCTCGCCACCCATCGTTCCGGTCCCCGCGCCCGGTAGAGGCGCCAAAGGCAAGAGAATCCAGCCGTTTTCCCTATCCCCTCAAGGCGGCATGGGCATTTCGACCGCTCTGCTGGCCTCCGGAACGGACCTTACAGCCGCAAGAGCGTTCATCCAATCCGTCGGCAAAGCCGGCGGCGCTCTGGCTAAGTCCGACCAGCCCATTACCTCTCTGGTGCCCGATCAGGCCGGGCGGTACCGCAACTACATAGCACGCGGCGAAGAGCATTTCCGTTCGGGGGACTTTGCCTTTGCCTTCACTCAGTTCCGCCTGGCGAATGATATCATCGGACGCTCACCTGAAACGCTGCTAAGCATGGCGCACGCAAAGTTCGCCATCGCCAGATTCTCCTACGCATCGGCTGCCTTTTATCTCCGCAAGGCGCTGAAATACTTGCCCGAGTTGCCTCTGGCGCCCTTGCGGCCCAAGGCCTTCTACAATAACCCTGCCACCTTCGGTGAACAAATCTTCCACTTGGAAGACCACCTAGAGGAGTCCCCCAACGACGGTGAGGCCCTTCTCCTGCTGGCCTACTTCCGCTGGTTTACCGACGAACCCGATGTCAAGACAGCCCACTCGGCACTATCGAAGGCCCTAGCCGTCAGTCGCACCGACGAAACCACCGAGGCCATCGAAACCTTCTGGGACGGTATGGTAGCCAGCGGGAAAGTTTCTGACAAACTCCTGCCAACTCCCGCCAAAAAGGTTGATTCGCCAACTGGTCCGTCCTCCTGAACAAAGTGGCTGAACCTTCCAGCCACGGGCCGGGAGGGATGCACCGGCAGTTGCACGTCCTCGCCGCAGACGGTATCATTAAAGATGCGGCAACTTGGGGCCGATGCCAACAACAGCGGCCCTGCGTAACTTGAGGCCTACCGAAACGCTATGGCGGACTCCCCTGAGACCCAAAAGACGCGCACCACCGATGCCGCCGGAAAACTCACCTGGCTGGAGGCAAACCTCCTGCGACATCACCTGGCCACCCACGTGGTGATCCACGCGGTGTTGTTTGCCCTCTCGCTGCTGTCGGCGTTCCTGCTGTGGTTTGACATCAACGCCAGTCCGGCCCAGGCCCGTTGGGCCTGGATGACCAGGTTCCTCACCTGCCTGCCGTTTTACGTGATTGTCAAGTTGCTGATCTTCGGCCGCATGAAGCTCTTCCACGGCGGGTGGCAGTACGCCAGCATCCGCGACGTGGCCAACATCCTGCTGGCCTCCTGGTGGTTCGTGGCGGCGGCCTTTGCGTTGTGGGGGGGTGTATATTACCTGCCCCACCTTACGGGCCGCTTCGTGCCCTACGTGGGGCAGTACTTCACGGGCTTTCCCAAGGCCGTGCTGGTGCTGGACTTCCTGGCGACGGTCTTTTGGGTCTGCACCGCGCGGCTGGGCTTTCGGCTGTATCGTGAGGAACTGCGTCCCATCGCATCTGAGGGTCTCCGGCGGGTGCTGGTGGTGGGGGCGGGCAACGCGGCCGAAGCGATCATCCGGGAGGTTCACCGCATGCGGACGGAGCGGTACCGCGTAATCGGCATGGTCGACGACGATGCAGCCAAGAGGAACATCCTGATCCACGGCGTGCCGGTACTGGGCACCACCGAGGAGATCCGCGAGATCTGCGACCAGCGTCGCGTCGAGGAGATCATCATCGCACTGCCCGACGCCTCGCGGAAGGAACTGCAGCGGGTGATCGACCTGTGCAGCGGCACGAAACTGAAGTTCCAGTCGCTGCCGGGGGTGGCCGACCTGATCGACGGGCGTGTGACGGTCTCGCAGATCCGCCCGGTGGACATCAACGACCTGCTGGGGCGGGAGGTGGTCGAACTGGACGATGCGGCGGTCAGCCGGTTCCTTCGCGGCCGGCGAATCCTGATCACCGGGGCCGGGGGAAGTATCGGGGCCGAGATGTGCCGCCAGGTCTGCCGCTACCAACCGGCACGGTTGATCCTGGTGGAGCAGGCCGAGACGCCCCTGTTCGAGATCGACAACGAACTGCGTCGAACCCACGGCATCATCCCGGTGGACGCCCAGATCTGCGACATCTTCGATCGCCGGCGGGTGATGGAAATGTGGGCCCGCCATCGCCCGGAGGTGGTGGTCCACGCCGCGGCCCACAAGCACGTGCCGCTGATGGAACACAACCCATGCGAGGCGATCAAGAACAACATCATGGGGTCCAAGAACGTAGCCGACGCCTCGTGCAGGTACGACACGGCGGAGTTCGTGATGATCTCCACGGACAAGGCGGTCAACCCCTCCTCGGTAATGGGGGCCTCCAAGCGGATGGCCGAGATCTACACCCAGGCGTTGAACGGCCGAGACGGCTGCGCTACCCAGTTCAAGGCGGTGCGGTTCGGCAACGTCCTGGACTCCTCGGGCTCTGTGATCCCGACGTTCCGCAAGCAGATTGCAGCGGGCGGCCCGGTGTCGGTGACGCATCCGCAGATGAGGCGATACTTCATGACGATCCCGGAGGCCTCACGCCTGGTCCTGCAGGCCGCGGCAACCGGGGTGGGGGGGCAGATCTTCCTGCTGGACATGGGCGAACCGGTGAAGATCGTGGATCTGGCCAGGCAGATGATCACGCTGAGCGGTTTTAGGCCGGGTGAGGACATCGAGATTGAGTTTGTGGGGCCTCGGCCGGGCGAGAAACTGTTCGAGGAACTGCGGACCGGTGAGGAGCACATTGCCCCGACGATACACCCGAAAGTGCACATCTGGAAGAGCCGCCCAGCCGAGTGGAACCACGTCCAGGACGGCATCATGCGGCTGGAGGCGATGACCAACTGTCCTGACCGTCAACCGGTGGTGGATCTGCTGCGACAGATCATCCCAGAATACGACCCGCTCAACCCGCCGGAGAAGCAAAAAACCGCATCGCTGATTGTCGATTGAGAACGGCGTGAAACCCCGG
>JASLZV010000005.1 GCA_030754715.1 Phycisphaerae bacterium | reverse complement strand
CGTAGCCGCTGCGGACATAGTCGCGCTCGGCGTAGAGGATGTCGTCGAGGTCAAAAACGACGGCCTGAGTTTGTTTGGTGGCCGACTGGTTGGGCATTTCAGGTGGCTCGGGGGCTGGTCCGGGTGCTATCTAAACAGCGGCTCGTTGTATCCGGGCAGGGAGGTGGGGTCGTCCGCAAAGTTGTAGATGGCCTGGTCGTAGCGCAGCATCATGAGCCGGTCGGTAAAGTCTCCGATCTCTGCGGTTATGGGTTCACCGAGGACCTCCTGGAGGAGGTACAGGGGCAGATTGGCCCCGGCGGCGATTGACAGGGGAGACCCGCCGCCGAAGCGTGGATTGATTTCAAAGAACCGCGGTTCGTTGCCGGGGTGTCTGCGGCACTGGCAGCAGAGCACGCCCCAGATGTCACCGAGCATGCCTGCCAGCGTGGTGGCCGACTTAATGAGTTGCTTGTCTTTGATGGTGATGCCCTTTTCCACTTCGCCGCTGCGGACCACGAGGCGCTGGCGCGGCACGACGCAGCGCACTTTCCCGTCACGGCTGCGATAGACGTCGATGGTGTATTCCTGGCCGGGCACATATTCCTGAACGATCATTAACTCCCCGAAGGTCGCGATGTGGGCCTTCAATTCCTTTTTGTTGTGAATTACACTCGTACCCACCGACGCCGAACCGCGTATCGGCTTGATAAAGCAAGGGTAGAAGGGGCGGGTGCGAAACTTGGCAAGGGACATGGTCCTGATGGTGGACAGGCCGGCCTTGGGCAATATTTCGTTAGTCCGCGCCTTGTCTTGGCAGAGAGTGATGTGCTTCTCCGAGCCGACCATGACGGTGCAACCGTTTTCCTGGAAATGCTCTTTCTGCCGTGCCAGAGATCGCAGGTCTAGATCGGTCATGGGTACGACCAGGGAGATGTCATGTTTCTTGACGATTTCCACGAGGGCGGGGATGTACTCCAGCCGCCCCGCGTTGGGGACGACCTCGGCTGCGTCGGCCTTGTGGCAGGCGGGCGAGGCCAACGTGATGTCGGTCGCCACCAGTTTGCCGGACAGGTCCAACTCCTCCATTGCGCGTCGGAAGGCATCCAGGAGTTCCACGCGCCGGCCGGCGCAGGTGAACAGAATGTTAATGGTCCTGTCAGGTATCGCTCTCGTGCTCCCTGTCGCGGCTGTAGCGCTGTTCGTACACTGTGCCGCGACGGACAAACATGTTTACCATGGTTCGAACGATAATTTGCAGATCCAGCCAGAAGTTACAGTTGTCCACATAATGGACGTCCATTTCAATCTTGTCTTCTATCGTCAGTCCGGCCCGGCCGTAGGCCTGGGCATATCCCGTGATTCCGGGCTTGGTCTCCAGGCGGCGCTGTTGAAACTCATTCCACTGCTCGGCCTGTCGCTGGTAGAGTGGCCGGGGCCCTACCAGGCTCATCTGACCGGACAGTACGTTCAGCAACTGCGGCAGTTCGTCCAGACTCGTCTCCCGCAGGAATCGGCCTATCCGTGTCAGGCGGGGGTCGCGCTCGGAGTGTGGCGAGCCTCCGTAGGGTTCAACATCGGCATGCATCGTACGAAACTTCAGCATAGTGAAGGGCTTGCCCCGCCGCCCGGCCCGCCGCTGGCGAAAAAGTGCGGGCCCTCGCGACTCCAGCCGGATTGCCACGGCGACAAGCAGCATGGGAATTGCCAGAAGGACCAGGGCAATCACACTGCCAGTAATGTCAAAGAGACGTTTGATCACGATACTGCACACATGATATGCGACATAGCCGGGCCGATACGGAGGAATCCAGTCAGTGGCACAAAGTATACCTTCCGACTCGGTAGTTTTCAATCCGGTCGCTACCGAGTATCATACCGGCCGAAGCGACTTGTCGAGTAAGGAGATGAGTCTGTGCGGCTTGCAGTGATTGGTTCGGGATACGTGGGTCTGGTTGCCGGTGCGTGTTTCAGCGACAGCGGCAACGAAGTGGCTGTAGTGGACAAAAATGCAGCCAGAATCGACATGCTTCGTTGCGGGCGGCTGCCGATTTACAACCCGGGGCTGGATGAGATCGTGGCCATGAGCAGCAAAGAGGGGCGACTGGCCTTCACGACAGACCTCGCCGGGGCGGTGCGGGACGCGGAGGTGGTGATCTTGGCGGTGGGGACGCCGGCCAACCCGGACGGCTCGGTCGATATGAGATCGATGGACGCGGCGGCAAGGGAGGTGGCCCGGGCCATCACCGGCTATACTGTCATTATCACCAAGAGCACCGTGCCGGTCGGCACGCACAAACGCATCAGTGACATTATTGCGGCGGTCACCGACGCGGAGTTCGATTATGTGTCAAACCCCGAGTTCCTCAAGGAAGGCGCGGCGGTGGAGGACTTCCTCAAGCCCGATCGAGTGATCCTCGGCCTGAGCGAAGGGCGGGCCCTTGAGGTAGTCAAGCAACTGTACCAACCGTTCATGCGCCGCAGCGACCGGCTGTTGGTAATGGACCCGGCCAGCGCTGAACTGACAAAGTACGCATGCAACGCCATGCTGGCTACTCGCATCAGTTTCATGAACGAACTGTCGCGATTGTGTGACTATTTCGGCGCGGATGTTTCGCACGTCCGACGCGGGATGGGCACGGATCACCGCATCGGCCAGGATTATCTGTATCCGTCGCTGGGTTTCGGTGGAAGTTGCCTCACCAAGGACATCAAGGGCTTGATTTCGATGGGCCGGGCCGCCAACCAACCCATGCGAACCGTCGAGGCGGTGCACTTGGCCAACCAGGAGCAGACTCGGAGGCTGTTCGACCTGATCAAGCGTTACTTCAACGGCGAACTGGTCGGCAGGAAGTTCGCTGTGTGGGGTTTGGCGTTTAAAGCCCACACCGACGACGTCCGTGACAGCCCGGCTATTGCGCTGGTGCGGCAACTGCTGGCCGCCGCGGCGCGGGTAGCCGTTCATGACCCGAAGGCCATGGAAAACGCCAAGGGCGTGCTGGGCGAGCAGCAGGTGGCGTACTTTGACCACATGTATGATGCCCTTGCCGGCGCCGAGGCGCTGGTCATCTGTACCGAGTGGCAGGAGTTCCGCACCCCGGACTTCAGGCGCATCGCGTCGTTGATGGCCGGGGATGTGATTTTCGACGGGCGCAACCTTTACGAGCTGCAGTGGCTTGCGCGGACACCCCTGCGCTACTACAGCATCGGCCGGCCGGCCGTCAACCCCAAGCAATAGGCTCTAAAACGGGCGAACATGAAGATCCTGATAACCGGAGTTGCGGGATTCATCGGTTCACATGCCGGCGGGGACCTGTTGGCCTGCGAGCATGAAGTCGTCGGTCTGGACAATTTCGACCCGTCCTACGACCGGGCCGACAAGGAGCGGAATCTTCAACCGTTGCGAGACCATCGATGCTTTGAATTCATCGAGGCCGACATTCGCGATCCGGAGGCGATGCGGGAGGTTGTCGCCAAACGCGGCCCGTTCGACGCGATTGTACACATGGCGGCCCGGGCCGGCGTTCGTCCCAGCATCGCCGACCCGGTGGGCTGCCAGCAGGTCAACGTCACCGGGACGATGCACTTGCTGGACCAGGCAGTCCGCCAGAGGCCGCGGCCCAGGTTCGTGTTCGCCTCCAGCTCCAGCGTCTATGGCAACAATTCCAAGGTTCCCTTCAGCGAGACCGACCCGACCGATACCCCGATTAGTCCATATGCAGCCACGAAGAAGACCGGCGAACTGATCTGCCACACCTATCACCATATCTACGAGTTGCCCGTGTTCTGCCTTCGGTTTTTTACGGTTTATGGTCCGCGACAGCGGCCTGACCTTGCGATTGAAAAGTTTGCAAGATGTATCCTGGCCGGTGAGCCCATCGGGATGTTTGGCGACGGGACGACCAGCCGCGACTACACTTACATTGACGACATCATCGTGGGCGTACGCCGGGCGACGGAACGCTGCGAGGGCTATGAGATCATCAACCTTGGCAGCAGGCATCCTATTGCGATGAAGGAGATGATCGCTGCGGTAGAGCGGGCGTGCGGGCGCAAGGCGACCGTCAAGCAGTTGCCCATGCAGCCCGGCGACGTGGATCGCACCTTTGCCGATGTGGACAAGGCCGCCCGACTGCTGGAGTATGCCCCTTCAATGCCGTTCGCCCAAGGTGTCGCGCGACAGGTGGCCTGGCTGCGTGGTACGATGCGCTGACAAGAACGGCAGCAGGCCTCAGGGGACGCTCCACGTTGACCCCCTACGGCCTCAGTCCGGTGCGGGTGAACATGGTGGCTATGGCTGGGCTACGGTCGGGTTCCCCATCTTCCTTCAGGATAAGGGCGTATGTGGTTTTGTTCACAGACAGTATGGGGCGGTCCAGTGTGACTGTGATTGGCGTAACAGTCCTGTCGATTTGCATGATTATCCCATAGTCCCCGGTGTTCACAAATATCAGTGGCGACCCTTGGCGCAAGTCTATGTCATTGCCGATAATCTTCACTTGTGCCCCGCCATCATTGTCAATCCCGCCCACCTGAACATACCCCCACGACACGGAACCACCAGACTGCTTGCGATAAGCCACACTGCAAATCTGGTAGCCCTCTTCCTGCTTCTTGTAACCCGACGGATTGGTGTCGTCGTCTAAGTCAATTTTGCGTATCAAGACAGCATAGCCTAACTGGTTTGGGTTATTGACCGTTCCGTTAGGGTAATGTTGCTCTGTGATGGGCAGAAATTCCCTCCCGAAGGTTCCTTCATCAATTCTTCTGTCGCGGGTAAGTGTCGTGTTGCTGACTTCCCACCTATCGGCATCTGACCCGTAAGGTGACACATCGGCAGTGAAGACCAGTTTGGCCATTGCCAGGCCATTCTCGCAGATGATCGTTCCGAGGGTGCTGTTGGTGGATAATCGGTTGGCTTTGATGGCGGCTGGGAAGACTGAGGCCACCATGGCCATACCAACCCCCAGGATGCCGATAGCGATCATGACTTCGGCCAGGGTGAATGCGGTGCGGCGGCGGGCAGCGGCCTTGGTACAACGGAATGGAGTCTGGCAACGGTTTTTCGGGGTGCTAGTCGAAGGCATGGTATTATTACCTCTAATATATTATACGCTCAGGAGGCAAGTGCGGTCAAGAGAGAAATCTTCGCGTTAACAATCTGTGGTGCAGAGGCTTACGCTGCAAGCGAGGTTTCGGCCGAACGAACAAGGGTTCGCAAACCCATCGAGACCATGGCATCGCCGGCTTGCGGTTCGGGGTTACCCCAGATTTTCGCTATACCAGTCAATCGCCTTGGCCAGTCCCTCCTCGAAGAAGACCGTTGGCTCGTAGCCGATGGTTTCTGATGCCAGCGACACGTCGGCCAGCGAGTGCTTCACGTCGCCGGCCCTCGCGTCCTGGTAGGTCGCCGGGACGTCCGTACCGAGAAGGTCCTTCAGTTCGGCCAGGATCTGGTTGAGTGTGATGGCCCGGTTGCAGGCTATATTGAGGACCTGCCCGCCGCACGCTTCGGGTGGTGCGTTGGCGGCCAGCCAGTTGGCCTGGCACACATTCTGGATGAAGCAGAAGTCGCGGCTCTGTTCGCCGTCGCCATAGACCTGCGGCGGTTGGCCCCGCAGCAGTTGGCTGACGAAGGCCGGAATCACGGCTGCATAGGCGCCGCCGGGGTCCTGGAAGGGACCAAATACGTTGAAGTATCGCAGGGACAGCGTCTCCATGCCGTACACGGCCCAATAGGCCTGCAGGTACATTTCGCAGGCGACCTTGCCGGCGCCGTAGGGGCTGATGGGCATGGGAACCATGCCCTCGTGCTTTGGCGACTTGGCCTGGTCGCCGTAGGCGGCGGAGGATGCAGCGAAAATGATTCGCTTTATGCCGGCGCCCCGCGCCGCTTCCAGCAGTGTGATCGTGCCATTGACGTTCACGTCGTGACTGGTAACGGGGTCGTCCACGCTTCGAGGGACCGACCCCAGAGCGGCTTCGTGAAAAATAGCGGCACAGCCGGCGACGGCACGGTCGGCGGCTGTGCGATCGCGAATGTCGCCTTCAATCAGTTCGATCCGACCGGATACATTCGCCAGGTTGGTCCGTTTGCCCGTGGAGAAATCGTCCAGCACGACCACCTGGTGTCCTTTGTCGAGGATATAACGGACGAGGTTGCAGCCGATGAAGCCAGCCCCGCCTGTCACGAGATATTTCGCCATTGCTGTGTGTGTCCTTCGTTGAGAGTTCTACCGCTGTCGCCGTGCTACGCCTTGACTATCTTCCTGCGGCCGCGCTTGACGCCCTTGGTGGCGTTGCGAGTATCGATTACCAACCGGGCGTTGTCCACGATGAACTGGAAGTCGTAGTTGCTGTGGTCGGTGCTGATGAGCACCGCGTCGTAGCGCTTGAGCATGGCTGCCGAAAGCTTCCTGGAAGCCATCTTCAGGTCATACTCACGCATTTTGTGGGTGCGCGGGCAATACGGATCATTGTAATCGACCCTGGCGCCCTTTTCATGGAGCAATTCGATCAGTTCCAGAGAGGGGCTCTCGCGGACATCGTCGATGTCCTTCTTGTACGTTAGACCCAGAACCAGGACCTTCGATCCCTTCAGGGCCTTGCCGCGGTCATTGAGTGAGTGCATGAGCTTGTTGATCACGTACCGGGGCATGGCCACGTTAATCTCGCCGGCCAGTTCGATGAAGCGCGTGGTCATGCCGTACTGCCTGGCCTTCCACGACAGGTAGAACGGGTCAATCGGGATGCAGTGTCCCCCGAGCCCCGGACCGGGATAAAAAGGCGTGAAACCGAACGGCTTGGTGGCGGCGGCGGCGATTACTTCCCATATGTCGATGCCCATGCGGTCGAACAGTATCTTGAGTTCATTAACCAGGGCGATGTTGATGCAGCGATAGGTGTTTTCGAGGATCTTGCACGCCTCGGCTGCGTCGCAACTGGAGACCGGAACGACGGTGTCGATTGCGATTTCGTAGCATGCCCTGGCCGCGGCCAGGGAGTTCTTGTCGTAGCCGCCCACGACCTTGGGAATCGTCCGGGTGGTGTAGTTCTTCCGACCCGGGTCCTCGCGTTCGGGCGAGAAGGCCAGGTAGAAGTCTTTGCCGACCTTCAGGCCGGAGGTCTCCAGGATGGGCAGGACGACCTGGCGGGTCGTGCCGGGGTACGTGGTCGATTCCAGCACGACCAGTTGGCCTTTGCGAAGCGTCTTGGCGATGGAGCGGGCGGTGGCTTTCACGTACGTCATGTCAGGCTCGCGCATCTTTGTTAGGGGTGTGGGTACGCAGATCAAAATGCAGTCGGGCTGCTTCAGGCGGCCGAAATTGTCGGTGGCGTCGAAGCGCCCGCTTGAGACCATCTCCTTGATGATCTTCGAAGGGATGTGTTTGATGTAGCTCCTGCCGGCCAGCAGCGACCTGACCTTCTTTTGGTCCACGTCGAATCCGAGCACCTTGACTCCGCCGCGGACAAACTCCCGGACCAGAGGAAGGCCGACGTACCCCAGGCCGACCACGCCGATAAGACCTTTGTGCGAGTGGGCCGCCTTTAGAAATTGCTGAAGCATGCAGGATTCCTTGCCGCAACATTCTTGTGCTGTGCGGACACAGACCGGTGTTTCCGCATTATTCGGGCTTCCGGTCTATTCCATCGGCATACTGGCCGGGTCTCTAGCAATTATTGTCCCTCAGGACGCGGTTCCTGCCGAAGTGCTGTGGGTTCCGTTCGGTGTGTCAGATTTCCTCGGCCATGATCTTGACGATTCTTTGGGCGGCCTTACCGTCCCAAAGTTGTGGAACTTTACATTTACCCCTGCTGCCGGAGATTACCCGGCGATATGCCGCCAGTATTTCTTGCGGGTCGGTGCCGACAATATGGTTGGAACCCATTTCGACAGTGACCGGCCGCTCGGTGTTCTCCCTCAAGGTGATGCACGGTACCTTGAGGATAGTCGTCTCTTCCTGTATGCCGCCCGAGTCCGTAAGCACTAGCCTGGCGGACGACATCAGTTTCAGAAAGTCCAGATAGCCGATCGGGTCCAGAATGCGCAGGTTCCCCATGGTCTTGACCCGGTCCGACAGTGCCGGACCATCGAGGTGCTTTCGCGTGCGGGGATGGACGGGGAAAATGATGGGCATGTCACGCTGGATCACTTCCAGGGCGTCCAGAATTCGTCCCAACACCGACGGATCGTCCACATTGGACGGGCGGTGCATTGTCAGGGCCGCATAGGCGATGTCTTCCAGCTTCAACTCTTCCAGAATCTTCGATTCATCGGCCTTGGCTTTGTTTTGCGTCAGCGTGTCGATCATCACGTTGCCGACCATAAAAATCTTGGATTCGTCCACGCCTTCACTCAGCAGGTTTTTTCGGCCGGACGCTTCGGTCACGAACAGCAGGTTGCTGATGGCGTCGGTCAGAACACGATTTATCTCCTCGGGCATGGTGCGGTCAAAACTGCGAAGCCCCGCCTCCACGTGAACGAGTTTCACGCCGAGTTTGACGGACACCAGACCGCAGGCGATAGTGCTGTTGACGTCGCCGACAACAAGCACCGCGTCGGGTTGATGCTCTACCACGACCGGCTCGAAAGCCTTCATGATTCCAGCGGTCTGTAGGGCGTGGGAGCCTGAGCCCACTTCAAGGTTCAAATCCGGCTGGGGAATGGCAAGTTGGCGGAAGAACAAGTCGCTCATCCGCTCGTCGTAGTGCTGGCCGGTGTGAACCAGCAGCGGCTTGACGGCAGGGTAGTCTTTGTAGGCCGACATGAGCGGCGCAATCTTCATGAGATTCGGGCGTGCACCCACGACGTTGATGATCTTCATACGCTGTCCTGCTGCAAGGGCTCTAAGACATGGCCCTTATCGGCATATCCGGCGAGTTTCTGTCGGTTCTTGTCGGTCAGTGCGTGATTCCAGGCGAACGTGATATAAAATGTTGCTGCGGATGGGCCGATAAGGTATCAATAAAACAGGGCTTAAGGTTTGTCTGGGTTCGGTACACACGTATTTGCAGGAGCGCGGCATGGTAGGTGTGGCAGTAGTGGGGGCGGGACACTGGGGCAGGAACTTGGTGCGCAATTTCGCCGCTCTGACCGATGTGGAGTTGAAGTACGTTTGCGATCTGAACGAAAAGGTACGCCAAACCATCAGGGAGATCTATCCCCGGACAAACGTTACTGAAGACTTTCAAAAAGTGTTGAATGACCCGAGCGCAGGTGCCGTGTTGATTGCGACCGACACGCCGTATCACTTTGACCTGGCAAAGCAGGCCCTGGAGGCCGGCAGGCACACGTACGTGGAAAAACCCTTGGCAATGTCCAGCCGCGATGCGCAGGAGTTGGTCGATCTGGCCCGGTCCAGAGGCGTCAAACTGATGGTAGGCCACCTGCTGGAGTATCATCCGGCGATGAACTACATGAAGAAAATGATCGACAGGGGCCAGGCGGGCGAACCGCTATACCTGTATTTCCAGCGGGTGAATCTGGGCATCGTCCGGAAGAATGAAAACGCCTGGTGGTCGCTGGCGCCGCACGATGTTTCCGTGGCGTGTTACCTGTTCGGCGACCAGCCTGTGAGTGTGTCGGCCAGCGGGCATGCATATCTACAGAAGGGCGTCGAGGACGTGGTGTTTGCGAACTTGAAGTTTGCCGACGGCAAGATGGCCCACATCCACGTGTCCTGGCTGGACCCGCACAAAATTCGCCGTGTCACGCTGGTCGGCTCGCAGAAGATGGTCGTATTTGACGATATGGCGGCGGCTGAAAAAATCCGCGTCTATGACAAGGGTGCCGAGGTCAGGAGCGTGGCGAGTTATGCTGAGGCCATTACGCTTCGTACCGGCGATATCCTGATTCCCAAAATTCCTGCCGATGAACCGCTCAAGACGGAATGCCGGCACTTCATCGACTGCATCATTAATGACACCACGCCGCGGAGTGACGGGGCAGACGGCCTGCGTGTGGTCAAGGTCCTCGCAGCCGGCAGCGAATCCCTGGCACGCGGCGGCGAGCCGGTGAGTCTGTAATTCCCGCCGGGACTATGGAGCCAAGCCAATGTCACAGGACAAAAAAGGCTATTTCGTCCATGAAACTGCCTGTGTGGACGAAGGGGCACAGATCGGCGACGGTACCAGGATATGGCACTTTGCTCACATCATGAGTGGCGCGAAGATCGGACAAAGATGCATCTTCGGGCAAAACACCATGGTGGCTGACGGTGTGACCGTCGGCAACAACGTCAAGGTGCAGAACAATGTGGCCATCTATATCGGCACGATTATCGAAGACGATGTATTCCTGGGGCCGAGTTGCGTGTTGACCAACGTGAGCAATCCGCGCAGCCAGATCGTGCGACGCTCGTTGTACCAGAAGACCGTCTTTCGCCGCGGCGCGACGGTGGGAGCCAACGCCACGATCGTCTGCGGGACCGAGATCGGCCGATACGCCTTCATCGCCGCCGGGGCCGTGGTGGCCGGGGACGTTCCCGACTATGCGCTGATGATAGGCGTTCCGGCACGACAGGCTGGTTGGATGAGCCGCCACGGACACCGCCTGGGCGCCCCCGACGCCGATGGAATCATGGTCTGCCCCGAAGGCCGCCTGCGATACAAGGAGGTATCGCCCGGTGTGCTGCGATGTCTGGACCTGGACGAGGAGGCCCCATTGCCCGAGGAACTTTCGTCCGGGACAAAAACGTACGACGAATTCAAGCGGCTGACCGGCCAGTAAGCCGCTGCCGCTTACGAAGGCCCAAACGTCGATAGGAAAGTCAGCATGAAAGTACCGCTTTTGGACCTGAAAGCACAGTTTGCCACCATCAAGGATGAGATTATGCCGGCCTTGGAGGCCGTCATGGCCGGCCAGTACTTCATCAACGGTCCGGAGTGTGAGGAACTGGAAAAGGCTATCGCCGCGTACAGCGATTGTGCTGTGGCAGTGGGTGTTTCCAGCGGATCCGACGCGCTGCTGACGACACTTATGACGTTGGGAATCGCCCGAGGCGACGAGGTGATTACCACCCCCTATACGTTCTTTGCCACGGTCGGGAGCATCTGGCGGA
This sequence comes from Phycisphaerae bacterium, assembly GCA_030754715.1. Lineage (GTDB taxonomy): Bacteria > Planctomycetota > Phycisphaerae > SM23-33 > SM23-33 > JASLZV01. Next base: position 8,453 of record JASLZV010000005.1, on the reverse strand, counting down.
CCGGGGCCAAGCCGGTGTTCGTGGACATCGAACCGGAGACCTGCAACATCGTCCCTGCGGGGATCGAGGCGGCCGTCACCGAGAAGACCAAGGCCATCATCCCCGTGCACCTGTATGGTCAGATGGCCGAGATGGATCCGATTATGGATGTTGCCAGGAAGCATAACCTCTACGTGATCGAAGATGCAGCCCAGTCAATCGGCTCGATCTACAAAGGCAGGAAGGCCGGTTCGATCGGCACCGTCGGATGCTTCAGTTTCTTCCCGTCCAAGAACCTCGGCGGGCTGGGCGACGGCGGAATGGTCGTAACCACGGATGTGGAACTTGGCGAAAAACTGGCCATTTTTCGCAATCACGGTTCAGAACCCAAATATTACCACAAGTGGGTCGGAGGGAACTTCCGCCTGGACACTATCCAGGCCGCCGGATTGCTGGTGAAACTCAGACACCTGGACGATTGGTCGGCCAGGCGCCGCGCCAACGCCGCGCGATACAACGAACTGTTCGCGGACTGCCAGGCCGTCACTGCACCGACCGTCCGCGACTACAATGTTACGATCTTCAACCAGTACGTGATCCGTGTGCCTCGGCGCGACCGGTGCCGTGAGTTTCTCAAGGAAAAAGGCATCGGTTGCGAGGTGTACTATCCCAGGAGCCTCCATGAGCAGGAATGTTTTCGGGAATTGGGTTACAAGCGGGGCGACTTTCCGGCCAGCGAGAAAGCCGCCGACGAGACACTGGCCCTGCCGATCTATCCCGAACTGACCGGCGAACAAATCGAATACGTAGCCGCCAAGGTCAAGGAGTTCCTTGCGGAGTAACAGGCATCGGCGTGGAAACGGTCAAGATAATCACCGTGGTAGGCGCCCGGCCGCAGTTCGTCAAGGCTGCGGCTGTCACCAGGGCCGTGTCGGCCTTCAACGACACTCAGGGCGGGGTATGCATTGACGAGCGAATCGTCCACACCGGCCAGCATTATGACGAGAGTATGTCGAAGGTATTCTTTGAGGAACTGCGGATTCCGTCTCCGGCGTTGAACCTGGACGTCGGGTCCGGACCGCACGGACGGCAGACCGCCGAGATGCTGGCGGGGTTGGAGAGGGTCTTGCTCGAGGAAAGACCCGACTGGGTGGTTATCTACGGCGACACGAACTCCACGCTGGCCGGCGCCCTGGCGGCCGCCAAGTTGCATATCCCGGTCGCGCACGTGGAGGCCGGGCTGCGCAGTTTCAACCGCCGCATGCCCGAGGAGATCAATCGCGTGGTGGCCGACCGCGTTTCGGCTGCGCTGTTCTGCCCGACGGCCGCGTCTGTTGAGAACCTGGCTAGGGAAGGCATTATCGACGGCGTCCACCAGGTTGGCGACGTGATGTACGATTCGGTGCTGTTCAATACGAAACTGGCCGAGCAGACCAGCGGCGTGATGGGGCGTCTGGCTCTGAAGGCAAAAGCGTTTTATCTGGCCACCGTGCACCGGGCTGAAAATACGGACGATCCGGCCCGCCTGGCGGGCATTTTGGAGGCGTTTGGCGGAATGGAAACCCCGATCGTTCTACCCTTGCATCCACGGACACGCAAGACGCTGGGCGCGGACCGGGAGCGGGTCGGCGGGGCGGTGCGGGTGATCGATCCTGTGTCGTATCTGGATATGCTCATGCTCGAGCGCAACGCACGGCTGATCCTGACCGATTCGGGCGGGGTGCAGAAGGAAGCATACTGGCTGGCCGTGCCGTGCGTGACTCTGCGGGACGAGACAGAATGGGTGGAATTGGTCGAAGCCGGCTGCAATCGCATCGCCGGCGCCGCACCCGAGGCAATTCGCCAGGCGGTTGACGCCTTTGAGGGCGAAGGGGCCTCCCTGCCGGCAGACCGTTCGGGCGACCTCTACGGTGACGGCCACAGCGCCGAAAAAATCGTCGCCGTCCTTACAGGCCGATAGGATTCGCCAACGGGATCCCTGATTCGGCGGTTTACCGCTATGGTGAGGGTCAGGAGACACGACCATTTCTCTTTTCGAATAGGCTATGTGTGTCGCCTATGCAAAAAATCTCTCACTTTGTAGACGAATCGCCAGATCCTTGGGGATGATCTTAGCAATTCTATAACAGGCGTTAAAGCCAGGACCAGCCTGAGCCCAAGAAGACCGCAATCGAGGTAATCCCTTAGACGAACCATTTTCACAAGAGTCCGGGCTCTTGCATAATCTCCATGAGACGCGTAATACCGGGCGTCCTGGATCGCCGAATACTTCAGATACCGTTCCAATAATGGCCTGTACTGCGCTTGGCAATTCTTTCGTATATCGTCGGGGTCGGTATGTATGGGGGAAAGTTCGGGTAATCCTTCTCGCCCAACATATAGATCGGATGCCTCACTGTGATACCAGGCCATCGGACGCGGGTCGCTGTATATCGTGTGATTCAGTACTATCTGCAGCCATAGATACGTGTCCTCGCCGCGCGTGCAGCGTGCTTTGGAGTAGAACATGCCCAGTTGTTCAATCGGCTCTCGCCTGAATACGCCGGCCCAGGTCCGTATAAAAGCAAGTGCGGAGGTCGTGTTGCCAATGCTTGCGTTTGGCGGAAGCCGCCGGGGTCCGGGTGCACGGTCCGGTTCGGGCGCCGTCAACTTCGTGACTGCTCGTTCCGAACCCATATAGTAGCCGAAGGCTACACCTGCGCAGTCGGGATTGTCTGCAAGTATGCTGACGCCTTCGGCCAGAAAATCCGGCAGCCACTCGTCATCGGCATCTAGGAATGACAACAGCGGAGCGGTACTATTCCGAATGCCCTTGTTGCGGGCGGGTCCCGGGCCGGCATTGGGCTGTCTGATAATGCATATCCGGGGGTCTTTGTAACTGCCGACAATATCCGGACCATTGTCGGTTGAACCGTCGTCAATGATTATTACTTCAAAATCTTCAAAGGTCTGGCAAAGTATTGAGTCCAATGCTCTGGAGATGTATTTGACCTTATTATATAGAGGCACAATGACCGAGACGGCGGGAGGTTTGTGTGTGTTTCTTGCGGGGGCCATTGTCACATTCCAGCGTCGATAACTTCGCGGACGTACTTGGCGGCCTGTCGGGCCTTGGCTTTGTAAGCGGGCATTATCTCAGTAAGATGCTTTCTTACCTGCGGTGCGCCGGCAAGTAGTTGTCCGATGCGTCCTGCCAGCAGATCTCCACAAAGATCGTTAAGTGATATAAGCCAGTCACAATGGCCGAAGATGTCCTCGTTGAGGCCGCGAGCCTTCATGCTGTATCCTATAGAAATCGTCGGGACGTGGCTGGACAATGCGGCAATTGTCGAATGCGTTCGAGCCCCGGCAAAGACCGTCACTTGTGAGATAATCCACTTGAGTTGCTGAGCATTATACTGTGGTCCCAATAACTTGACCCTGCTCTTTAACGCGCCCAATTTATCGACAATCTGCTTCATGAAGGCATGGTCGTTTCGTTGCGGATAGACCACATGGGGTATTAGGAACACCGGAAGATCATTCTTCCTGACAACGGAGGAAATCCATTCTGTGGAGGCATCTAACAAAGAAGGTTCTCTACTCCAATAGCGGTCAAAAAGGGACGAGAGGCTCAAGCCGATGCAAGGCTCATCGAGGCTGCTCAGTTCCGGATCGTTGTGGACAACCTGAGGCTCAAGAACAAAAGCGGGATCGGATACGGATCGCACATTTTCGGTGACTCCTATGGTGGCGAGGTATGAAATAGTCTCCGACTCGCGCGCGCAAATAAGCGAGGTCTTTTTCAATTCTTCTGCGGCGAATCTTTCAAACTGCGGGTCTTTGGCAAAGGGACCTATAGAAGCGCCCCACAGGATTAACGGTTTCCCATGCTTGAGCGTCAGCCTGTTCTGTAGGAATAGTCCTGAGGGGTTGCCGTAATCCAGGGACAGGTTGTCGCCTCCCAGTACGAGTGTTGCGGCGGCCCTGGGAATGCATCGCTCAAAATGCTTGTCGGACCGGCCGAAGAATCGCCTCATAACTCGCGATGTGAATCCGAGCACAGACCATTTCTTGTAGGGCAGAAAATGCGTGATGTCCCGGTCCACCTCGTCGTATCTCTTGGGATGGATCCGGCTGCTCGGAGAATTGATAAAACGACATGGGCCGAACTCCTCTCTCAAAAGAGAAACAGTGGAGCGCAGAATCGCCTCGCAACCTCGGTTCAGCAGGGGCCCGTTTCCCTGTAGTAGAAAGAGCGTTCTTGGGGTCACCGCAGGACCTTTCGTAACAGCGACTTAATTCGTCGCGGAACGTATCCGAGGCCCTTGAGGAGACGCTGCATCCGTTGCGAATGACGGAGGTCCGGTTCCAATCGCCTCGAGAACTCCGACAAATCCTTGTTGGCTGCAACCCATTCCGTGCGGCTCCTTTGAGAGGCCAGATACTGAGTACGGACAAGCCATTTTCCTTCGAGGGACAGTTTGTCCCGACAAAGGACCAACCTTTTCAGTGGAGTTGGTTGGTCTGCCTTTCCGGCAAGGCGGATTCTTTCTGTTATATCCCTTCGTTTTGAATTGACCGCTGGCTGCTGGCTTCGAATGGCCTCTGAAATGTCCAGGTTGTCCAGGGATAGTGAACCATCCTTGGCGCATCTGTTTAACAGGTCACGAAGTATCGTGCTTCGCACCAGGAAAATATTATGCCCGCGCGGATCGGAGGAGTACTTCGGTAGCCAGGCATCCATAAATACCGCATCCGCACACTCGGCGAATATATCGTCGCAAAAGTTGCAGGCATTGGGGGTGAAATATCTATCACACCATACCTGGTTCATGCCCTGCGACCAGAAAATCACCCCTTCGGTGCTTGAACCACTGTCATCGAGACACGCGAATTTCATTCCGAAGTCTGTTGCCGGACGTGTCTTGCTTTTGACCCTGAAGGTAACTGCATTGAGACTCTGTGGGTTACCTCCGCCCAATGCGCAGATATACTCGGCGAAGAACGCGCTCTTGGCCTGGCCGCATACTAAACCAACGACGAATCGTATTCTGCGTTTAAGTTTCGGACTCACCTGCATTGCCAGACGAAGGGCCTTGCAAGCACAAGGCAGGCCGATAACGGCATATCGTCCTTCATGTGATAGGATATGCGCGACAACCTCGCCCATTTCGACCGGATAATAACAGGAGCGGGAGCATGCGCGCACCTGTTGAGGCGTATTGCAAAGGGTGAACCCGAAAAGGGCTGTCTTCTCTGCAGTTGGGGATACACAGGCGACGCAGTCCACCATGTTGTCTTTCAGCAGACTCTCAAGCATCCATGTTGCCATGCCGCCGGAGGCGCCATTGTCACGATGGCCGTCCACGCTGGAATATCCGACAAATGATTGGAGATAGTATCCGCTTTCGTCCGTGTGTTTTACATCCGGCAGCGTTGCGAACAATTGCCGACCTAGTGTGTCCTCGTTGTCTGGGTTGTCGTAAAAAGGACACACGCGAAGACACAAATCGCACGTATCGGAACAGTCGACACCTTGTGTTGTTGCGGCATATTCGCCAAAGTTGTTAAATTCAATCTTAAGATTGTGATTCGGACAAATGCCCGCGCACAGGCCGCAACCAATACAAAGATTGTGATCCACCACTTCGGTATAAACGTTCTTGTGCTTTGCGGCCATGGCTACAGTAACTCACATTGCCCTATTTACCATATTCAACGCCGTTTTCTGACAAGCAACGGAACACCAATAAGGGGCGATATAATAAGAACAAGCCCCGCAAACATCAATCCAGTAAGGATACCATAAGCAACAAGACTGATTAACGAGCAGGTGTTCAGGAACTTCAGGACTCCCAGAAGGTAAGACACATATACCATGAGTATGGCCAGTATGGCGGGTGTGATAAGTCGTCTAAGATAGTCTAAAATACTGACGCCTGCGATTCGCGACACATAGATCGGCATTACCAATGTTTTAATAATCAGCATCGGGATCGCGGTCCCCAGCGCAACGCCGATGATGCCGTATTTGGGCGCCAACCATATACTGAGAGAGAGATTCATCGCGGCTTCGATCATTGTTGCAACAGCGTAAAAATGATGCTTGTACAACGCGCGCATAAGACCGATCCCGGGATTTTGAGAAAGGGCGAATGCATAAGCAGTTGCGATGATCCACAACACCGGGATAGCGTCTGCAGCAAAGTCGTGGGAGATCCAGAGAATGATGAAGCGCCCTCCGAAAATGATGGCGATGGTGCTCATGCCAAAGGCAAGGAATCCGGAAATTGATAGTGATTTTAAGAATAATCTCTGCAATCTGAGCTTTTCTCCTGCTCCGTCGAGACTCGCGAATCGTGGTGTCAGAACGCTCATGCCTGCTATAATGAGCCTGATCATGAAGCCGCAAAGCATCGCTGCTATGGCATAAACACCAATCTGGGGCAGACCAATCCATTTGCCGATGACAAAACTATCAAGATGGGTTCGTATAATATCGGCGGCTACGATAACTGTTGTAACGCCACCGTAAACAAGGAGCATGCGAAAAACAGACCATCTGGCGGATGTGAATTGCATTCGAACGCGCGGGGCGAAGGACTTATAGATCAAAAACTGTAGTAAAACAGCCACTGCTTCGGAAATTAATGTGGCGTAGGCAACACCGAGCAGTCCTTTGTCCAGTCCTAGCATCAAAACTACCAGCCCGGCCCGGATCAAGACAACTGCAATGGATGCAATATTAGTAGGAACAAAACTCTCATGGGCGATGACGATTGCTTGAAATAGGCTGCGAAAAAAGCCTAGTGCGGCAGATAGGCCCAGGATCCATACGACGCGCTTGAAATCGCTGAAGTGTTCCGGGGCGACATCGAAGAACCTTGCCGCCGGCTCGGCGAGAAAAAAAGACGCTACCACAACCAATGTTGCCGTACAACTGAGCATCGTCATAGCGGTACTGGCTGTTTCATTCAGAGACTTCAAGTCGCCTTGTCCGGAATAGCGGGCAATGTAACGTGTGATTGCCGAGCCAACGCCGAGATTGAGCAGGCCGTAGTAACCGACAAAGGAGATGATGAGCCTCCAGGTCCCATAAGTGGTTTGGCCCAAATGGCTTATGACGAAAGGTGTCAGCAAAAGCCCGACGGCTATATTCACCCCCAGCATGGCCCAGTTGCTGATGGCGTTGACCTTGAGAGACACCCTTGGTGGAGTCAGGCTCTCTCTATCGAGGCCGATCTCATTGTCTGGGGAGGTAGACAAGATGTTATCCCAGGCTGTTTAGAATGTCTTTCTCTTGGTTAGATTAGTTCTTCTGGGTTTTGACTCTTGCATTCAAACAGGTCGAAGGCCCCAAATCCGTCTGTGCCTCTCAGCGGCCATGTTGGCATTTGCCATCTATCAGGGCGATTTCGTTCAGCAGAGAGGCAAGCCGGCCAGTCAGGTGCTTGCGGGAATACTGGGCCATCTCCGGCAGTGGTTTGGGCGGATCGAGACATTTGCGCCTTCGGAATTCCTTGAGGATTCCCAGGATGGCGTCGGCGATCTGCTCGGCATCCAGGAAATCCACGTAGCCTACGCCTGCCGTTTCCAGTTTGGCCGACATGTGACCCTTGGGTATAAGGGCCAGGATGGGCTTTTTCATGGCAAGATATTCGTAGAATTTTGTCGGAATAGCGATCTTTTCAAATCTCGGCCCCCCCAGCAGCAGGGCGACGTGACTTCGCGCCAAGGCTGCCAGCGCGATATGGCGAGGCATCGGAGGCACCAGGTCAAACATGTCCGACAGCCCGGTCTGCTCAATAGCCTTGGGGTACTCCGGTGTGTTGCGGCCGATGAGCCTGACCCGCAATTCACCCGATTTTATCTGGTTTCGCTGTCGTAGCAATGTCAGGGCCGGTATCAATGCGGCGGTGCTTCGGTCGGGTCCTAGGGTCCCGAGGTAAGTCATTGTCATCGGGAATTCCGGTTTTGGGGAGGGTAAGTCCTCGAAGTCATCCGGATCGAATCCGTTGGCGAGGGTGATAAACTTATCCTTCGACTGGTCCGGATACGCCTCCTGGTACATCCGGGTTCGGGGGTCGGTAGTCTGTAACACCCGGTCCGACGTCGCGACGCAGCGATGCTCGAGGTGTTCAATCAGTCTTCGTTGCAGAGAAAAGGGATACTGCTCAAGGCCCGAGATCATCCACGGATCGCGGTAATCCATGATCCACGGCAGCGATGTGAATTCTCTCACACGCCAGGCAATCGTGTGATCCGACCAGGGATTCCCGCTGCTGTAGATTGCGTCGCAGGAGCGGGCCAACGCCAGGGCCTTGCGTGCGGCTGCGGGGATCCAGGTACACTGGCTGTCCGGCCAGAAAGTCAGCGTCCGCAGCCACGTCGAAAGAGTGGATCCACGTCCCAATCCGAGGGTTCCAGGACTCGGCCGGCCGGTTCGGTCCGAGCTGGTCGGCCTCAGGAACCCCTTTGCCCTGCCGATGATG
>JASLZV010000059.1 GCA_030754715.1 Phycisphaerae bacterium | reverse complement strand
CACGAAGCACGCGGTGGCAGGAAAAGGCATCTCCGGGCTGACCGTCGCACAGATAATCAGGTCCAGGTCAACGGGCTTCACGCCCGCCTGTTCCAAAGCGATGCGTGCCGCATCGATAGCCAGGGAGGCCGTCGTTTCCCCCTCAGAGGCCATGTGCCGCTCTTTGATACCCGTCCGCTGTGTAATCCACTCATCGGACGTATCGAGAAACTTTTCAAAGTCGGCATTAGTCATGACCCTACTGGGAACGGCCACGCCCATGCCGGTGAGTGCTGCTCGTGCCGGAGTTGCCATTAATGCTTCTGCCTCTATCGGGAAAGCAACTCAACGATTCTTTCGTTTACGTGGTGCTTGGACAGTTCGGCGGCTACCTGTATGGCGTTCTTGATCCCTCGATGGTTGCTGGCCCCGTGGCAGATGATACAGATTCCGTCCACGCCCAGCAACGGCGCGCCGCCGTATTCGTTGAAGTCATACTTCCCAAGAATCGTGCCGGCAGCCTTTTTGATAGCCGCAGCATGTTCGGGCATCGAAGTGGCAAGTTCCTTCAGCATACCGGCAAGCACGCCTTCGGCCATTCCTTCCATCAGTTTCAGCACCACGTTTCCAACAAAACCTTCGCAGACCATCACATCACAAACGCCTCTGAACAGGTCTCGCCCCTCCACATTGTCGACAAAGGGAAGCTGCGAATCGTTCTCGAGCAGTTCGCGAGTCTGTTTGACCAGCGTATTGCCTTTGGCTTCCTCCTCCCCGACGCTCAGCAGGCCCACTCGAGGCTCACGGACACCGCAGACCAAGTTGACATACACCGAGGCCATAATGCCGTACTGGTGCAGGTGCCGGGGGCGGCAACTGACATTGGCACCAACGTCGCACACCGCCACCGGGCCGTGCGGCGTTGGGGTGACAATCAAGATGCCCGGACGGTGAACACCCTTGAGCCGCCTCAGACGCATCTGGCCGGCGGCTACAAACGCCCCTGTACTGCCTGCCGAGATACACGCGTCAATATCACCGTCAGCGTGTAACTGGGCCACCACGGCGATCGAACTGTCGGGCTTGGCGCGCAGGGCCTCCACCGGTGGTTCGTCCATCGAGATCACCTCCCGGGCATGATGAATCTCAATCCAATCCTGCCAGCCGTCGTGGCCCTCCAGGTGCGGCAGAATGACCGATTCGTCGCCGACCAGGACGATTTTGTCGCCTCGGCCCAACACCGAACGGGCACTCAGAGCCCCCCCGGCCTCCGCAGCAGGGGCCTGATCACCTCCCATGGCATCAATGCCGATCCGCATCGACTAGGTTCCCTTCTCCGTCTTGAGGCTCAGGCCCGGACGAACGTAACCGCAGTTTTCACAAGCCGTATGCGGCAGTTTCGGCGAATTGCATTGGGGGCAATCGACATAGTTGGCCGCTTTCCTGGCATGGTGGCTGCGCCGCCTGCGGGTCCGGGACCGTGATAGTTTCTGCTTCGGAAGCATTTCTCGGCTCCTATGCCAATTTCGGAGGATTTCACGCGGCTGGCGACTTGTTACCCAGCGCTTCGTTCTCCAAAATCGTCGGTGAAACGTTGTGCTCTATATCACAACACCGGCAGAGGGGCAAGTGTAACCCACACCCGCTGCCGGATATTCGCAGGAAGATAGAAGCCGACGACAAGGCTGTCAAGGAGAATTCCGGCCTAGCGGACCTTCTGATGGATCCAGTCGGCCGCCGACGTCAAGGCCTGGTCCAACTTGGCAGGGTCCCTCCCTCCGGCCTGCGCCATTGTCGCTTTACCGCCGCCGCCGCCGCCCACGACCGGGGCCACCGCCTTGACCCACTCGCCGGCCCTGATGCCGGCGGCGTCCACCAACTCCTGGCAGACCATCGCGACAAGCACAACCTTTTGGCCGTCCACACCACCTAGAAACACTGCTGCGGCGCCCTTTTGTCGCTGCTGGTCGCATAGATTTCGCATGGCGGGCGCCTGGCCGCTTTCGGTCCGCCCAATCAGTATCCTACCGTGGGGGGACTCGATTTCAGCCTTAGTCTCCAGGGCCCCGGAGGCCACCGCCCCGGCCGGACGCCTGCGCAGTTCCTTGATTTCCTTCTGCATGGCCGTAACGCGGTCCACCAGCCCATCCGGGGGGGTCTTCAGGACGGCCGATAGGCCTTTGACTAGCCTATCAAACTCCTGCACGCGCCTCACCGCCTCGGCGCCCGTGACGGCTGTGATGCGGCGCACCCCCTTGGCCACCGACTCCTCGGAGATGATTTTGAACAGCCCGATCGCGCCGGTTCGCTTCATGTGCGTCCCACCGCAGAACTCGACCGTACGGTCGCCCTTGGGCGGCTGGCGGGGATCGCGGGTACCGACAGACACTACCCGGACCTCCTGGTCGTACTTTTCGCCGAACATCGCGCGCGCACCGTCAATCTTCCGGGCCTCCGCCAGCGGCATCACGTTGGTGGACACTATTTTGTCGGCCAGGATCCATCCATTTACCAGGCGTCCGACCCGGTCCAGTTCTTCCGATTCGAGGGCCTGTGAGTGGGAAAAGTCGAACCGCAGGCGTTCGGGACCTACCTCGCTGCCGGCCTGGTTCACGCCCTGGCCCAGCACCTCGCGAAGCGCCCAATGCAGCAGGTGCGTGGCGGTGTGGTTGCGCATCGTGTCCATGCGAGCCGGGTCCACACTACAGCGTACGTGCTGACCTGCCGCCAGCGTCCCGGCGGCTACCACCCCCACATGCAACACGCAGTCGCCGACCACCCGCGTGTCGCGCACGGTGAACTTACCGCTCGGCCACACCAGGTGGCCCCCATCGCCGACCTGCCCGCCGGACTCGCCGTAAAAGTTTGTACAGTTGAGTACTACAGCCGCGTCGTCCCCCGCCGACAGCGCGCCTCCGGTGAGGTAGCGACCCTCCTGCACCCACCCGGATACGGCAGCTTGGATCGGCCGGCTGGAGTACTTGGCCGAGTCGTCGCATGGCGGGAGGTTGGCAATTGCTTCGGCCTTGAAGGCCGCCGCGGTGCCGCTCAACTCACGATGGCGGGCCATTGCACTGTCGTAGCCGTCGGTGTCCACGGTGAGGCCGCACTCGGCCGCCATGATCCCCGTCAGGTCCACCGGAAAACCGTAGGTCGCGTAGAGGTCGAAGGCCACCTCGCCCGGTAGGACGGTCCGGCCCTGCTGCCTCAGTTTGTCGGCCTGGCGCTGGAATAGTTCGATGCCGCGGTCCAGTGTGCGTCCGAACGACTGTTCCTCCTGACGAATCATGTCGGCCACATAACGCTGGCGCTGGCGGATCTCCGGGAAAACATCGGCCATCAAGTCCACGACGGTCTCCACCAGTTTCACCAGGAAGGGGCCTTCCATGTGGAGGTACTGCCTGCCGTACCGCGCGGCGCGGCGGAGAATCCGCCGCACGACGTATCCGCGACCCTCGTTAGCCGGGATGATGCCATCGGCAATGGCAAACGTCAGGCTGCGGGCGTGGTCGGCGATCACGCGGCAGGCCACGTCGCCGATGTCGTCGTCGCCGCCGACGTTGAAGCGATCCTTCAGGCCGCTGGACGCCCCGTAGCGATGGTCGGTAAGCGTCTCGATGCGCCGGATGATCGCCACGAACAGGTCCGTGGCGTAGTTGCTTTTCTTGCCTTGTAAGACCATCGCAATCCGCTCGAGGCCCAAGCCGGTATCCACGTGCTTGGCCGGCAGCGGCGACAGCACAGCATCTCCAGCGCGGTTGTACTGGATGAACACCAGGTTCCAGATTTCCAGCACCCTTGGGTCGTCGGCGTTTACGAGTTTCATGCCGCTGCCGTCGTCAGTCAGGTCGATGTGGATTTCGCTGCACGGCCCGCACGGGCCCGTCGCGCCCATCTCCCAGAAATTGTCCTTCTTGCTACCGGTGAGAATGTGGGACGGGTCGATGTCCGTCACTTCGGCCCACAAGCGCCCGGCCTCGTCGTCGGCCTCCAGTCCGTCGCCCGCGTCGCCCTCGAACACCGTGGCGTACAGGCGGTCTTTGGGCAGGCCCCACACGTCGGTCAGCAACTGCCAGGCCCACTCGATGGCCTCAGCCTTGAAATAATCGCCAAAACTCCAGTTGCCCAGCATCTCGAAAAACGTGTGGTGAATGATGCTGTGGCCAATGTCTTCGAGGTCGTTATGCTTTCCGCCGGCGCGGATGCACTTCTGCGTGTTGACCGCCCGGACGTAATCGCGGCTGGCCGTACCGAGAAATATCTCCTTGAACTGGTTCATCCCGGAGTTGGTAAACAGCAGCGTGGGGTCGTCGGCCGGCAAGAGCGAAGCGGACGGCACGGGCGTGTGTCCGCGATCCTCAAAGAACTTCATGAACTCGGCTCGGATGTCACTGCACGAACGCGTCATGGTTGTTTTAAGTCCATCCGCCCGCCTGCACTTACACAAGAATCGCAATTCTCGAGGCACAAGATTTTATCGCCCGCACAGAACCGCTGCAAAAGTTTTCCGGTGTCACGCGGACTGCTCCAAACAGGCCGAGCAAAGTGCCCGGCGGGTCTGCAGCGTTTGCGCGGCGGCCATCCCCTTCGCCTCCGAGCCCCAGGGTCGAAGACCAACCTGCCACACGGAATCCGGGTTAATTCACCTGAGCCTGGTCACTTTGGCGGCCAGGCTCTTTGTCCGCGAGTTTCTTCACTTCCGCCACGACCGCCTCGACGATCCGGCCGGCCGGCACGGTGCGGACCTTTTGCCCGCGGCGATAGAGGACCGCCTTGTCCCTGCCGGCGCAGATGGCTACATCGGCGCTCTCGGCCTCGCCCGGCCCGTTCACCACGCAGCCCATGATGGCCACCGTGATCGATTCACTCACGTCGGCCAGGGCCACACGCACGCGTTCCACAATCGGCGCCAGGTCCATCTCCAGCCGCCCGCAGGTGGGGCAGGCGACCAAATCGATGCCCTTCCTGACCCGCAGGCGCAGGCTCGCCAGCAGTTCTCTTGCCGCCAGCACCTCAGCGACCGGATCTCCAGTGTAGGAGATCCGGATGGTCTGGCCGATGCCCTCGCACAGCAGGGCCCCCAGCGCCGCGGCCGACCGTATCGCCCCGGTCTGGGCCGTACCGGCATGGGTAACCCCCAAGTGGAGCGGCCAGTCCCATCGCCCAGCCAGCAGGCGGTTGGCCGCCACCGTGGTCACCGCGTCGTGGCTCTTGGCCGACAGGATCAGGCTGTCAAAGCCGGCCTCGGTGAAGACTTCCAGATACTCGGCGAGTTTATCGGCCATCAACTCGTGCAGCGGGCGGGCCAGGTCGGCCTGTCGCTGCGGTCCGGTGTGCCGCTGGACCACCGACCCTTCGTTGACGCCCACGCGGATGGCCACCCCGGCCGCCCCGGCTGCGTCGATCACGCGGCGAACCTGGTCGCGGTCGGAGATGTTGCCGGGATTCAGGCGAATCTTGGCTACACCGGCGGTGATGGCCTCCAACGCGCGGGCGAAGTGAAAGTGGACGTCCGCAATGATCGGCACGGGCGAGGCGGCCACGATTTCCGTCAACGCCTTTGTGTCGGCCTTGGTTGGCACGGCCACACGGACCAGTTCGGCTCCGGCCACCACCAGGGCCCGCACCTGGGTGAGTGTAGCGTCCGTGTCGCGGGTGAGGGTATTGGTCATGCTCTGGATCCGCACCGGCGCATCGCCACCGATCACCACGCCGCCAACGTCCACCGCCCGCGTCCTTCGCCGGGTAATTACCGGAGGCTCCATGCCGAACATTGTAGCGGCCAATCAACCAGCCGACCAGTCAACGGATATCGTTGACAAACCCACCTGCGTGAGGGAGAATTTATTGCGGTTGCAGACCGTGAGTTGCCGGGGCACAACCCGCAATCTGAAATCCCAAACCACCCGCGCCCGTAGCTCAATGGATAGAGCGCTTGCCTCCGGAGCAAGAGGTTGCGCGTTCGAGTCGCGCCGGGCGTAGTTATTCGCAAGGTCGTAGGGCATATGACACTTGGGGAAACGCTTTGGCGCGGAGCCAGACAAAACAGTTGCGTGAGTCGACAGCCGGATCGGCTAAAAGCATTCCGGAACATGTAAGACTCCGTCCACGGAACAGTTCACAGGAACCACTCAGGAGAAACCGACCATGAACGAAGAACTGTCGCAGAAGGTTCGTGGGCAGAGTTTGTCAACACAGGAGAACAACCGTGAACCACATCCGCATAACCCAAGCCGCGGTCATCGCAGCAGTAGGAATGGCCCTGGGGTTGGCAGCCCTAGCGGCCGACAGCAGCACAAAGAGTCCACTTGATGGGGCAAAACTGAAGGAGCAAATCCACGGCCCGATAATCACCGCGGACGACATGAAGGGCAAGGTGGTGTTCTTTGAGTATTGGGGCATACGGTGCCCGCCGTGCCGCAAGAGTTTTGGCCACCTGGTCAGGATGCAGAAGAAGTATGCGCCGAGCGGCAGGTTCATCGTCATCGCCTCACACGTGCAACTCGGCAAGGGCCAAGCAAGCAAGTTCTGCGCCGAAAAGGGGGTCAGTTTCCCGGTCTTCCAGCAACTGCGCCTGAAGCACGCGCCGTGCACGCAGGGCATCCCATGCGCATACATTTTCAACCACAAGGGAAGGATAGTAGCCAAGGGGCATCCGTCGAAACTCTACTCCCAAGTTCCGGAGCTGCTGAAGGTTACCCCCCTGCCGTGTTCACCGCTGCTTGGGAAGGTAAAGTTGAAACATTTCAGGCACATGGCGAGGTTGCTTGTCCCCGGTAAACCCATCAAGGCAGCGATGGGGGAACTGGGAAAAAAGGCGCAGGGCAAAGGCGCGGTCGCAGCGGAGGCACAGGCAATCATCGACAGCGTGAAACTCTGGATGAGTGACGAACTCGAACGCCTCGATAACCTGGGCAAGACAAGGCCCACCTCGGCCGTCCGCGGATTTGAGGTGCTTATCAAGACGCTGAGCGGTCTTCCTGATAGTGACGACGCCGAGGAACTTCTGAAACGGATCAAGGCGGACAAGAATGTGATGGCGCTTGTTTTGATCAACAAGGCGATTACAAAGTTTTGGAAAGTCAAGGAGAGGCGCGGTGCAACCAAAGGGGTGCAGAAAAGTGCCGCCCGGTTGAAGAAAAGGCTTCGGTCTTTCCTGAACACGGAGGACCTCTCGGAGCCCCTGACCCGCGAGGCGGAGGCCTTGCTGCACACGCTATAGGGCGTTTCCGCCCGGTTGCCGTGAAGGCCGACCCGTGTCCCAAGGCGCCCCTATCGGGCATGTTGCAATGCGCATCTCACCGAGACACCTCGTGTCGTGCGTCTCCTGCCCGCCTTAGCGGCCTGTTAAGCCGGCAAGCAATAGGGGCGGCATCCGGCCGAGACAGCAACGGCAAATCGGGCAGTAATTTCGCCCAAGCCGGCAGGCAGTCGGCGGACAAATTGTTGACGCCAATCCTGAACCAGATCACCTGAACCGGCGCTCGCACGAGACCTGTTTCATTTCAGTCGCGACACTACGCGTGCCCGAACATTCAATTCGCAGCCCCGGTCATCCGTTTTTCTTCTTCCAGGCGGCAATCATCTTCCGCATTTCGGCGGTGGTTCTGGCCGCCCGGCCGGGACACTGATTCTCTTCGTCCGCAAGCCAGTTGCCATAATTGTCACGGCGGACGGCCATACGTTTAGCGGCGGCCGGCGGGCGGGCGGCCCGCGTGGGGTCGGCTGCGTACCAGTACGCCACCGACGACATTTCGTTGCACAGGTGATTGCCGTGGCCGTGCTCGATTGTAACTTTGATTTCCCGCGTGAACCGAACCGGGTTTTCGAGGTGAAAAACGTAACTGCTCTGGTAGCCGCCGGTGTTCTTTTCGTGAATTGACGAGCCGTTACGGGCGAAGGCGTTGTCCTGCATGCCCCAAGCCTGGTTGAAGTAGTCCTCGCTGCCCGTACCGTGCAGGTCGGGCGGCCACTTGTACCCGTCAACCCAGATCATGTCGTCGCCCTCGCCCCACCAAGTGCCCTGGAAATTCGTCACCGACAGGTTGCAGCCGATGTAATGCCCGCAGCCTTTTGTATCGAGGATCATGTAGTTGTTGTCCCAGGCGAGTTTTTCTTTGTTTGCGATGTCGGCCTCAGGCGTGTTGACGAGGATCTGGTGTCCCCATCCACCGAAGGGATTTGCGCGACGGAACTCGGCGTGAAAATAGCCGACGTCGCGGCCGGGCTTGTCCTCGAGCGTTTCGTAGTCGACATAGAAGTACTGGCGGTGGTCCTCGTGACTCTGGTTGACAAGTTCCACGACGGCCCGGCCGGCAAACGGCATAGGCACGTAGCAGTTCAGGGCACAGCCGGACTCGAACCGGTTGTTAAGGCTCGTAGAGGCGGTAAACAGCCGCGACTGAAAGGAATTCACGATCCCGTGGCCGAGGCAGAAGAAGTCGCCCAAAGGCACAAGAACGCTGGGGTATTTCGCGCCGTCCCAGGTAATCTTCAGCAGGCACTGGCGGTAGTGGTTCGCCTGAGTCATCCAGATATGGGTGATCACGCCTGGGCCTTTGATATCGGCCAGGACG
>JASLZV010000058.1:367-8639 GCA_030754715.1 Phycisphaerae bacterium | reverse complement strand
GTGGAACTGCACGCCCTCGGTGGGGTGGGTTTGGGACCGGATACCCATCAGTTCGTTCTGGTCCACAGTCCAGGCGGTCTGGTAGAAATCTTTATCGAGCCCGCTTGGGTCAACGATCAGGCTGTGGTAGCGGGTGGCGGTGAACGGGTCGGGCAGGCCGGCATACACGCTTTGGGAATCGTGGGTGATTTCGCTGGTCTTGCCGTGCATCAGCCTGTCGGCGCGGATTACTTTCCCGCCAAACACCTGGGCGATGCACTGGTGGCCAAGGCACACGCCGAGGATCGGAATCCGCCCGTGGAAGTGGTCAACGAAGTTCATGCTCCGGCCGGCCTCGTTGGGCGTACAGGGCCCGGGCGAAATGATAAGGTGCGTCGGATGGTACCGATCTTCGGCCTCGGGGGCCTCCAACACGTCATTGCGGACAACGCTGGCTTCGTAGCTGCCACCCAGTTCGCCGATGCGCTGCACCAGGTTGTAGGTAAAACTGTCGTAGTTGTCCAACACAAGGATCATACGCACATCGTAGCGGTGCCGGCGGCGACGGTCAAGAAAAGTGCAAAGCCTCCGCGCGCAATAGCGGTTCCGGGTAAACTGGGGTCACAAACGCTCGGCCGCAAATAATCTCCCACAGGGCGGATTACTGGACGGCCACCACCTCGCTGACCCCAGGCACCTTTTCCATCAGGTGGCGCTCGACGCCCATCTTGAGTGTCATCGCCGCCCCGGGGCAGCCTTTGCACGCGCCCTGAAGCCGCACGCTCACCTTGCCCTCGCTGTCCACGTCCACCAGTTCGATATCGCCGCCATCCGCCTGTAGAAGTGGGCGAATCGTATCGATGACTTCCTGAACGCTGGCTTTGAGCCCATCGTCGCAACTTGCACAATCGTTCATAATGCTTCCTTGTTTTTTCATCAGGCCGGCAACCAAGCCGGCCGGCCGATTCCAACCCTCATTATATGCGCCCAATCGGCACATACAAGGCGGCGGCCGGGTGCGAAAACAGCGGGGCCCGCCGCATATGCTCAATCACATCTTCCAGTGTGAATCTGTGACGTAGCAACGGGTTTTATTCCTTCCCGTCCGCCGCGGTCAGCGCCTTGAACAGGTCATCTTTGGAGAACTTGCCGTCGAAGCGAACGGGTGTCCGGCCATCTGGCGTCAACAGCACCGTCAGCGGCGGCGCGCCGCCGAACCGCTCGTAGAGCATCCTCGACGCCGGCGTGCCCGCGTCGGTCACGTCGGCCTTCATCGCCACTATGTTGCGGGCCGACAGTTCGTCTGCAACAGCCGGGCTGTCGTAAACCGTGTGATCGATCCAGATACAACTGGTGCAGGTAGCGGAGGTGAATTTGATCAGGACGCTTCGCCCGCCACGGTGAGCCTCCGCGATCCGCTGGTTGGAGAACTTATCAAACCTTACCGCCAGCGGTACTGACGGCTTGAGCATGAAATACCCCCCCCCGATTGCCAGGAGCAGCGTCAGACCGCGGATGATAATTTTCCGCGGCAGCGGCGCGTCGAAACGGACCCACGTGCCCCACATCCACAGACTCGCCGTCAGCAGCACGCCGTAGGCCACGACCCATGCCGGGTAGAGGTCGTCGCTGCCAGCATAGATCATCCAGATCGCCACCGGCAGCAGCAGGAACCCCATCGACTGTTTGAACAGTTCCATCCACCGCCCGGGCCTGGGCAGCCGGTTGAGCAGTTTGGGCATCGCCACCAGCAGCGCGTGAGGGGCAGCCATCCCCACGCCGATCAGGACAATCGCCAACGTGCCCAGCCATAGCGGCTGAATCTGCGACCAGGCAAGGACAACCGCCAGAATCGCAAAACTGCACGGGGTAGCCAGGATCGCCATCATAACCCCCATGCCTACCGAGGAGAGATGTCCCCCACGTCCGCCGCTGCCTCCCTGGTTCAGGCCCGCCAACCGACTGGGCACCACCACGTTAAACAGCCCGAACAGGTTGGCCGCCAGGGCGACCAGAACCATCGCCAGGCCGATGCGAACGGCGCGATATTGAAAGTGCGCGCTGAGGTTCAGTGCCTGCTGCGCAGCCAATCGGACGATCACGCTCGCCACGGCCAGGACGATAAAGAACAACACAATCCCGCCGACAAAGGCCGATCCGAGCGTGACAAAGCGGCGCCGGCGCTGACCGGCCATCTGCACCAGGCTCAGAATCCGCAGCGGAACCATCGGCAGCACGCACGGCATCACGTTGAGGACCAGCCCGGCCAACAAGGCCAGCCCCAGCCCCGCCCAAACCGTCAAGTCCGCCACCTCCGGGGCAACGGCCGGGCCCCGAGGCACCCCGGCCGCACGAAGCCTCGTTGCGGGCATCGCCCCTTGCAGCCGCCCGGCCAGGTCCTGCGTCCAGGCGTCGTTGGCCAGCGACCTTTTGCCCACCGTCACCGTGGCTGCAACCCTCACCCGCAGATCAACGCATTGGTCCCCGCATATCTGCCCACTGACAACAAGCCGGATGGCGCGGCGGCCCTGCCGGGCGCCCGTCGGCACTTTCACCGGTACGTAGGCCACAGCCCGACCCTTGTAAACATTGTTGACGACGACCCTGTCGCCCAGATTCGTCTCATACGGCTCATCTTCCGGCCAAAGGACCTCTCCCACCGTAAGGTTGTCAGCCACGGCGGAAATCCCGCCGGCCACTGCGATTGGGCCGGGAACAGGGCCGTAATACACCCAGCTGTCGGCAATGTGCATCACCACGGCTATGTGAAATTCCTGGCCCGGCCGAACCTCCGTATGCGAAACCACCGCGGCGGCCGTGAAGTGTTCCAACGCCTCCTGGTACCGCAAAGGGACTTCCGCCCCCCCGGCCCGTCCACCGACGCCGGGAGGGGCGAGATCGCCGAGCGACGGCAGTTCCTGGGCCGCCGCCATCGATGCGGCCACAACGACAACCGCCGCAAACAAACCTGCATGTCGTATCATCAATTCTCCTGCATCACTGTATGCCGCCTGACGACCTGAAAGACGGCGAATTCCGCCAAACCACCCGAACCGTCCGCGACGCGCGGGATTTCGCTATCGCTTACCGTGCCTGGCGGCAAGAGCCCTCTACCCCAACGCCACGTCGAGTGACATCATGATGGCAAAGCCCACAATGACGCCCATGGTAGCCAAGTCCACGTTGTCTTTCCGCCGCAGCGGCATCGCCACGGCTGTGCCTTCGGGGAAATTCTGCAGCCCTATACCGATGGCTAACGCGATGGCCGCGCCGATCTGGCTGGCCCTCGCAGCACCTGTCAAGTTTGCGGTCGCCCCGAACGCCACGCCCACGGCCAAACCCTCAGGTATGTTGTGCAGGGTAATCGCCAGCACCAACAGCGTGCTGCGATGCCAGGATGTCTTGATTCCCTCAGCCACAACCAAGCCGGGGTGTATGTGCGGCAGGATTCGGTCGGTTATCCGCAGCGCTACCGCTCCCAGCAGAAAATCCACCAGCGGCGAAATCCATTTTCAAGTCTCGCCATAGCATTTCACGGACATGTCAATCGCCGGGGCTAACAGGCTCCAGAAACTGGCAGCGATCATCACCCCTGCAGCCATGCCCAGCAAAGCGTCCAGGCATTTCTGCGAGAACTTCTTTGAGAAAAGCACCAGCGCCGCGCCCATCGCCGTCACAAACCACGTGCCGAGCGTCGCAAGCAGCGCCTGGCGGATGGGATGCATTTCGTAGAACCAGCCCATGACCTTTATCCCTGGATCTGAAACATCTCTGGAAGGAAAGTGTATGTCCTTCAAGGCAAACGTTCAAGAACCTCAAAAGGTGGGGCAAACCGGACAGGCGGCGCGGGGCCGTCCGCTCTTCGCTGGCGATGGCACCCCCGGGACAGGCACCCAGGCAGTCGCACAGTCCCTGGCAGAGATTGTCGGCCACCAACCGGGCTCCGCCGTCGTCGATGATCCGGCTGACCCTTTCGGCACACGATGGGACACAGAGCCAGTAGCGTTGTGCCTGCCCTGATCAATCTTCACAATCTTTCGCGTCCGTATTTCGGCTACTGCGATCCCCCACCGCAATGTGCCATGCCCACCACATACTCGCAATATAGCTCATATCTCCGGTCCTTTGTTGGACTTACGTCAACTTAAGTACTCCTTCCGAAAGACATCTTTTTTTTCTAAGATTCCTTGACTTCAAAGAACGCGGAGGGGTAGAATATGGAAGATCAAATTAGTAATAGTTATTATTATGAATAACGGGCAAAGGACATTACCGACTGGATCCCTTCGGGGACCTGCCGGGGTTGGGTCACCACGGACGAGTTCAGACGCTCGTTCATGATGAGCGCCGGCGGGACTCCGGAGAACTTTCGTGAGTTGACCCAGATCAAGGCTTTCCAGACGGCCTGGCCCACAATAAAGGTGTGTGGCAAAACTGTAATTGTTGGCATGCCCTGGTCCCGTACTTAGATGACAGGAAGGAGAATAACATGATTGCACGCTATACGGCACAAAAAGTGAGGCCGCAGAGGCGTCGCAAGGACCGCGGACTGACGAAACAACAACAGGATTGCTACAACAGGATCCCTATGAATATCAAACCTGTGTGCCATCCGTCGTTCGACACTGCCGGCGCCAAGGCCAAGTTCTTCGGCCCGGGGGTAAGGGCACCCGGTTGGGCGCTCTGTCCGGAGGTGTCCGAGGAGCCCAGCAAGGCGCCGCCCGGCCGCATGGTGCTCTGCAAGTCCGATGAGGCAAAACTCTTCCTTCGATACAATTACGCCCGGTTCCGCTTGAGCAAACTGGTCGAGAAGCAGCGGGAACGCCCGATCAAGTCGCGGGCAGTGGCAATGCTGGAATGGCACGACCGCTCACAAAAGCTCCTCGGTGACCTGGTGGCCACAAACATGAGTCTCGTCGTGACGATGGCAAAACGCACACGGATACCCAACGTCGATTTCCCGGAACTGATTTCCGAAGGCAGCATGGCGTTGCTCCGGGCCATCGACAGGTTCGACGTCTTTCGTGGCTTCAAATTCTCTACCTACGCATGCCGCGCGATCCTGAAGGGATTCAATCGTATGGCCAGCAAGGCAGGTCAGTACCACAGCCGCTTCGGCGTACCCTATGACCCGGACATGCAGCGGAGTGACTACGACGCACACGGGCACGAAATTCAACGGGCCGCGGCGGTGGACGACCTGCGAGAGGTCCTGGCGAAGAACCGCAGCAACCTGACCGTGGTCGAGCGGACTATCGTGATCGAACGGTTCGGCCTGTTTGGTCGCGACAAGCGCAAAACGCTCGCCGAGGTCGGCAAGATTGTGGGGCTGACCAACGAACGGGTCCGACAGATTCAGAAGGAAGCCCTGGCGAAGATCCGCGAAGCCCTGAACGAACAATACCTGGCCGCATAGAGTATCGAAACGGCGTGCTGCTCCTAGGCCTCGACGGGCGAAGTGATCCTCAGGCGCCCCTTGATATCGAAGAATCGGACCCGTAGTATGGGGCGACGGAGATAGGAACTGTTATCAATATGAAATTTAAGCCCCCTGATGACACTGTCCCGCTGCTTCGCATGACTCGCCAGCGCCGGATCATCCTGGAAGAGTTCCATACGCCGGGCAGACACCCGACCCCTGATGATGTCTACATGCGCATTCGCAGGAAACTCCCCAACATCAGTCTGGGCACGGTGTACCGGAATCTTGAGATTCTTTCTCAGGCAAAGCTGATCAAGAAACTCCGCCTTGGCTGCAGGCAGAGGCGATACGACGGTGGGCTTCACCGGCACTACCACGTTAGGTGCGTCAAGTGCGGCAAGATCAGCGATATTCCCGCCGACTCGTTTCCGGACCTCGACGACACAGCGAAAGGACACGGGTTCAAGATTCTTGGTCATCAACTGGAATTCGAAGGGTTATGTCAAGCGTGCCGAAAGGCCGGAAGGTCGCAGAAAGGCAGGTAGCAGACGCATGGAACTCAAAGGCAGTAAGACGGAAAAGAATCTGGCTGCGGCCTTCGCAGGCGAGTCGCAGGCCCGCAATCGCTACACGTACTTTGCCAGCAAAGCCAGGAAGGACGGCTACGTGCAGATCGCCGACATATTCGAAGAGACCGCCAACCAGGAAAGGGAACACGCCAAACGCCTGTTTAAGTTTATGACCGGCGGCGAAGCTGAGGTGAATGCCGCCTTCCCGTTCGGTGTCATCGGCGGCACGGCGGACAATCTCAGGGCCGGGGCTGCGGGCGAGAACTACGAATGGACGACCATGTATCCTGACTTTTCCGCGACGGCTCGGGAGGAAGGTTTCGATGAGATCGGCAAGACGATGGAATCCATCGCTGTGGCTGAGAAGCAGCACGAGAAGCGATATTTGGATCTGGCCAAGAACATTGACGATGGCAAGGTTTTCAAGAAGGCTTCCCGCGTCGTGTGGCGATGCCGCAACTGCGGATATCTACACGAAGGGACAGAGGCAGTGGATATCTGCCCGGCATGCGCGCATCCGCAGGCGCATTTTGAACTGCTGGGCGAGAACTGGTGAGCCGTTGATAAACTGTGCGAGCCTGAAAGGAATCAATAATGCTGAAAGATGGAGACAAGGGTGCAATCATCCAGCGTGACAAGGAAACCTACGCCATAGCGCCGCACATCCCCTGCGGGGTTGTGACGCCCCAGACACTCCGCAAGATCGCCGACGTGGCGGAAAAGTACAACTATGCCGCCTTGAAGATCACCCTTGCCGCCCGCATCGCCATAGTCGGCCTGAAGGAACAGGACCTCGATGCTGTGTGGGCGGATTTGGGCATGAGTCCCGGCGCGGCTGTGGGACTTTGCGTTCGCAGCATCAAAGCCTGTCCTGGCACGACGTTCTGCAAGCGCGGAATACGAGACAGCCTCGGCCTCGGCATGCAATTGGATGGGAAGTATCACGGACTGAAGTTGCCCGAGAAGTTGAAGATAGGCGTCAGTGGCTGCCAAAACCAGTGTGCGGAAACAGGATTCAAGGACATCGGCCTGTTTGGAACCGCCAAGGGGTGGACGGTCCTGGTAGGCGGCTGCGGCGGAGCCCGCCCACGCATGGCGGACTTACTGACGGAAGGCCTGAACGATGAGGAAGTCGTCGTTTTGGTTGACGAGATTATCGAGTACTTTAAGGCCACCGCCAAGCCGCGTGAGCGTCTCGCCCGGCTGATCGACCGGCTGGGCCTGGACGCACTGAAGCAGGCAGTGGGCGCGGCGTGAAGCGTACGGCCAACGCCCTTTGGGGACGGTGCCTATGGCACTACAGGAACATATCGGCGTATTGGAACGGCTATATCGAGACCTCACCCGGCGGAAGTACGTTCACCCCGACCCGCTGGAGTTTCTCTACGGTTACCGGTGCGCCCGCGACCGGGAAGTTGTCGCCCTGGTGGCCAGTTCGTTGGCCTATGGGCGAGTGAAGCAGATACTCGCAAGCGTCTCGGTGGTGCTGGATATGCTGGGGCCCAGACCGGCTGTGTATCTGCCGGACGCAGCCCCCCGGCGGCTGCGGCGGTCGCTGAGGGGGTTCAGGCATCGCTTCAATACGGGACAACACGTCGCGGCAATGCTGCTGGGCGCAAGACGGGTGATCCGGGAATCCGGGTCGCTTGGTGCATGTTTTGACGGGGGCGTCAAATCTGAAGATGAAACGGTTCTTCCGGCGATACAGGCATTTGTCGGGCGGATCACGGAAGCGGCTGAAGGCGATTGCGGCCACCTGCTGCCGGATCCTGCCCGCGGCAGTGCCTGCAAGCGATTGAACCTAATGCTACGTTGGCTGGTTCGCAGCGACGAGGTGGACCCGGGCGGCTGGGCGTCAGTGGAGCCGGATAGACTGATCGTCCCGCTGGACACGCACATGCACAAGATCGCCTTGCGATTGGGCATGACGGGGCGCAAGTCAGCCGACGGTCACACCGCTCTGGAGGTTACAAAAGCCTTCAGGCAAATCGCGCCAGGTGATCCGGTGCGGTACGACTTCGCACTGACGCGGCTGGGCATTCGTCACGACATGGATATTCCTGCTTTCCTTGATAGTTGCACAGCAGGAGGAAAAGCCTGTACTTGAATGGTTGGTGAACATTCCGGCTGATTTCTGGGCCGTGCTGATCGAGATGGCCCCGTATTTGTTGTTCGGTTTTTTCGTGGCCGGCGTGCTGTCGGTTGTCGTGTCGCAGGAGTTTGTGGAGCGGCATCTTGGCGGCCGCGGCGTCTGGCCGGTGCTCAAGGCTTCCGCCTTCGGCGTACCGCTTCCGCTTTGCTC
>JASLZV010000058.1:0-357 GCA_030754715.1 Phycisphaerae bacterium | reverse complement strand
TTGCTCCTGCGGCGTGATTCCCGTGTCCGCTTCACTCCGCAACCATGGCGCGAGTAAGGGGGCAACGGTCGGCTTTTTGATCTCCACGCCGCAGACGGGGGTGGACAGCATTATGGTGACCTTCAGCCTGATGGGGGGTGTGTTTGCGATATTTCGTCCGCTGACAGCGTTGGTCAGCGGACTTATCGGCGGGACAATCGTCTCGGCGGTGGACGCCAACGGTAGCGAAGGGGCACGATCGCCAAGCGCAACGTGCCGGGAAACATGCTGCGCTGGCGGCTCGGCCCACGGCAAGATATACGGCGCGTTCGCTTACGGTTTCGGGGCCCTGCCGCGCGACATCGCTCGGATGCTGTT
>JASLZV010000057.1 GCA_030754715.1 Phycisphaerae bacterium | reverse complement strand
GACTTGCTCACAGGGCGCGTTGAAAGGAGCCTTGCCGTGGTGTGTTTGCATAAACTTTTGTGCCTTTT
The DNA here is from genome assembly GCA_030754715.1 of Phycisphaerae bacterium. Classification (GTDB taxonomy): domain Bacteria; phylum Planctomycetota; class Phycisphaerae; order SM23-33; family SM23-33; genus JASLZV01. Next base: position 8,625 of record JASLZV010000057.1, on the reverse strand, counting down.
TGTAGTTGTCGCTTTACTGGCCTGGCTGGCGCCGCAGGCCACCGCTCAGGATGCCGATGCCGATGAAGCCAAGGCGATGCTCAGGCAGGGCATTGAGCGGTTTAAGGCCCGTGAGTACCAATCGGCTAAAGTCATGCTGCTGAGGTCGGCTGAATCCAAGGCTCTTACCGGTAAGGATAAGGCCCAACTGGACTCCTACCTGGCCAAGGTGGATTCGGCCATCAAGAAGCAGCGTGCCGCCCGCCAGGCGTACCGCGACGGAGAAGAGGCCCTGAAGGCCAACAGGCTCGAGGAAGCCCAAAAGCACTTCCGCACCGCTGCGGCCAGCGAATACCTCGATGGGGCCACCCGAAAAGACGCCAAGGCTGAACTGACCCGCGTGGATGCCAAGATCAAGGCCGCTGGCAAGGCCCGGCCAAAGGTTGCGGCGAAAGTCCAACCGAAGCTCCAGCCAAAACACAAAGCGCCCACGAAGGCGCCTTCGGATGCCGAGGCTGCGAATAAGGGGATGGCCGCCAACTTGCTGGCCGAAGGCAAAAGGGCTATGGACAACGGTCAGCCGGACAAGGCCGTCGAATACCTGGAACGGGCCCTCCGGATGGATCCGGTCTTAGCCGGCGCTGAGAACCAGTTGGCCCTGGCTCGCCAACTGGCCGCCTCATTCGTACCGGCCGGGGATGGAATCCTGCAGCGGTATACCGATAGGCGCAGTGTGGCCAAGGGCGAGGCGATCATGGAATTCGAGAAGGCCCTCAAGGACTCGCAGGAACTGCTGGCCAGTGCAGAGTCGAGCGCCGAGTTCAATGCCGCCGCCAGTGCCGCCGGCGCGGCGGGAAACGTCCTGGAAAGCAACAAGAGCCTGTTCGACGACGCCGAGTACCGCGCGAGGAAGGTTAGCGTGCGGGAGCAATTGAAATATGTCGAGTTGAGAAGGGACAAGTGGGAGCGACAACAGGCTGAAAAAGAGCGTGAGGATCTACTGAAGTCCAAGACGGACTTATTCAGCCAGCAAAAGGCCAGAAAAAGCCGCCGGATCAGCCAATTGGTCAGCCGCGCCAAAGCCCTGGTTAGCGAGTACAAGTACGACCAGGCTGTCACGGTGCTCAATGAAGTGATGGTCCTGGACCCCAAAAACCGCTGGGCCGCCGAGCACAAACAGTTGCTGGTGAACTTCGTGTTTCTTCAGGACGAAAAAGGTCTGGTCAGGGAGTTCGGCCACGAGCGGACCAGGTCGCTGCTGGACCTCCGCCGGTCGGAAATCCCTTGGCACCAGGAACTGCGGTACCCGCGTAACTGGAGAGAGATAACCGTGGCCCGCAAGCCCTTCGATGCCCGCGCCGGAGGCGAGACGGAACTGGATCGGGAGGTCCGCAAGAAGCTGGATGCCGAGATCCCCAAACTGGACTTCGATGAGATCGAACTGAGCGACGTGGTTGAGTTCCTGCGGGAGGTATCGGGGGCGAATATCTACGTCAAATGGAAAGCCCTGGCCTTTGAAAGCGTCGAAAAGTCCACGACTGTCAACGTTCATCTGCGCAAGGTAACGCTGAGGAAGGCGCTGCAAACGATTCTGGACGACTTGTCCGCCGGGGAGGCCGGGGCGGGCTTGGGTTACGTCATCAGCGAAGGCGTCATAACGATCTCCACCAAGAGCGATTTGGCCAAAAGGGCTATCACGCGCGTCTATGACATCCGCGATATGATTGTGCGAATACCGATGTTTACAGGCCCGCGGATGGAATTGAACCCCACCGGCGGCGCGGATGATGAAGGAGGCGGCGAGGGGGGCCTGTTTGGCGACGACTCGGAAGAAGGAACAGGGGTGGAAGTCGAGCAAACCCGCAAGGAACTTATCGAAGCAATCAAGGGTCTGATCAAAGAGACAATAGACCCGGTTTCCTGGCGAGACGCCGGCGGCGAGGTGGGCGCGATCCGCGAACTGCACGGGCAACTTGTGGTAACCCAAACCGCCGAAAACCACCAGGCCTTGTCGGAGCTGATCGGGCAACTGCGAGAGGCGCGAGCCCTACAGATATCCATCGAGGCCAGATTCATCACCGTGTCCACCGGCTTCCTCAACCGCGTGGGCCTGGACTTGGACTTCTACTTCAACCTCGGCTCGAGGTACCGCGGTCCGTTCTCCAGCCCGTGGGCGGGCGGTGCTCCGATAGCCGCCATAGCCGGCGTCGATCCGTTGACAGGTGCGCCTATTGTCCACTATACCCCCGGGGTTGTCGCGGTTGCACCCCCCTTCACCCCGGGCGTGCCTATGACTCCCGTGATAGGTGGGAACAGTACCGTGGGTATGGCGCAATCTGGGCGGGGCTGGGATCCGACCACTGGAGCGATGCGCGGTCTGCCGCCCTTCACCAATGCAATGGCCACCGCACGGGGCGGGGATATCGGCGCAACGGTCGGACAGGCGGCTTTGGGCATCGCCGGCACGTTCCTGGACGACATCCAGGTGGACTTCCTGCTTGAAGCAACCCAGGCCCACGAGTCCACACGGGAACTGAACGCGCCGCGAATTACCCTGTTCAACGGCCAGCGGGCCTATATCATTGTCTCCCGCAACGAAGCCTATGTGTCGGGATGGGAGTCACAGATTGCTGAATTTGCCGTGTCGTATACGCCGGAAGTTTCCTATGTGCAAAGTGGCGCCATGCTGGACGTGGAGGCCACGGTATCGGCCGACCGCAGGTATGTGACGATGACCGTTCGCCCGCAGGTGACCGCTCTGATTCAGATGGACCTCATAGCCACCCTCGGCGGAGTTGTCGAACTGCCGATCATATCAATACAGGATTTGCAGACCACCGTGTCCGTGCCGGACGGCGGGACGCTGCTGCTGGGCGGTCAGAAAATATCCATGGAGCTAGAACGTGAACTCGGTGTGCCGCTGCTCAGTAAGGTGCCGGTCCTGCGGCGGCTGTGGACCAATACCGGAAGGGTGCGCGACGAACAGACACTCCTGATTATGATTCGCCCGAAAATTATCATTCAGCGGGAAGAGGAACTGAAGGCCTTCCCGTAATCGCCCGCGGGATAGGGCGCGAGAATCGCGAGCGGGTCGCACCACCCTGCATGTGGGCTGTGCGGCCCGCGTGCGTTTCGGCGACAGCAGGGATAATCCTCTAGGAGACTGTAAACACCTTTGGTGTGGCGGGCGGGCTGCGGAACATTGTCGGTTTGAAAGGAGTTGATCAGATGGCCAAAGTGACTTCGATTTCTTCTCTGGGTTGGGCCCACTACACTCTTTATGAAGCACTGCCAAGAATGGCCGCACGCGGATTCACGCGGGTGGAAATAGCGAGTTTCAGCAGTTATTGCTTTCACTTCAACTTCGGCAGTCCGACACCGCTCGAACTGAAAAAGATGCTTGACGACCTTGGCCTGGCCCCGGTGGCCCTGAATTACAGCATAGGGGTCACCCGCGCCTGGGTTCCCCAGGACGCCGAGAGGTTCGTTTCCGAGACAAGCAGGAAGATCGAGCAACTCCCCCAGGTTGGAATCCCCATGGTGACGATGAACTTCAGCAACCGCAACGATCGCGATGACCAGGAAATGCAACTGACCAATATGGTCAAGGCGTACGACCGGGTGGCCGAAATCGCAAAGACGCACGGCGTCAGGATGCTGCTCGAAGTTCCGCATCTCTACGATGTCGCCTATGGACCCGAACAGGTGTACTGGATATTCGATCACATAAACAGCGACAACATCGGCGCGCTGGCTGACTGTAGCCACTGGGGGATTATCGGCTACGATGTCGACGAATTTTTTTCTCGTCTTGGCGAACGATTGTGGCACGTTCACCTTCGCGATTCTCGCGGCCCGGACACCGGCGACCGCATGCAGGACTTGGAACTCACCCCCGGGGCCGGAACGGTCGATTTTGGAAGGTTCGGCCGGGCGATGGACGCCGCCGGCTACAAGGGTGACGTGTCGCTTGAGTTCGAATACCGCGACATGACTCTCGATGACATCGAACGCGAATACGACGTGGGGATCAAACACCTGGTGGCTTGCGGCTGGGAGTTTCCATCATCCGTCCTGGAAAAGATGCCCGACGCGGCTACGTGAACGGCGCCCGGTGCGGGCACGGCAGGAGGTCCCTGAACTTGCCGGCGCGGGCGTCCGGCTTTTCTACCGTCCTTTACCGGCAAAGCCCAGATACTCGTCCAGCCAGTCGTCGGTGCTCAGGACTCCCTTTCGCTGTCGCAGGGCCGTCCGCTCGGCGTGGCGTTGAGCGATATCAAAGATGCGGCGTGTCAGGCCCGAAGAAACCTCGCGATCGGCGTTGCCGAATCGTTTGCGCAGCGCGCCGGAAATTCGCGTGGCGTAGCGATTGGGCAGTTCGTCTTGGAGGCTGATGATTGCCCGCGCGATGCCCGGATCACCCTGTCGCCCGGATCGCCCGTAGAGTTGGCGGTCGATTCGTCCCGATTCGTGGCGTTCGGTCGCCAACACGTGCAATCCACCCATCTCGGCAATACCGCGGCCCAGTTTGATATCCGTTCCCCGCCCGGCCATGTTCGTCGCAACGGTGATTCGGTCCCTTTGGCCTGCCTGGGCGACGATCTGCGCTTCCTGGGCATGACGCAGGGCGTTGAGCACCTGGTGCTCCAGCCCTCTCTGTGCGAGTATCTCGCTGAGTATCTCACTGGCGCGGACGCTCCGCGTGCCCACCAGTATCGGCTGCCCGGTTTGGTGGATCCGCTGAATTTCCACCGCCACGGCGTTCCACTTGGCCTGCTCGCAGACGAAGATACGATCGGGCAGGTGCTTTCGGATACATGGCCGGTTGGTAGGGATTACCACAACGGGCAGGCGGTAGATTTGCCAAAACTCACTGGTCGCCTCCACGGCCGTGCCCGTCATGCCGGAAAGCGTGCGATACAGGCGGAAAAATCGCTGGAAACTCAGGCGAGCGTAGGTGTCTTTGGACGGTTCGATTTCCAGTTCCTCCTTCGCCGTAACCGCCTGATGCAGACCGTCGCGCCACTCGCGGTCGGGCATGAGGCGCCCGGTGAAGTCGTCCACGATCACCACCTTGCCGTCCTGAATGACGTATTGCTTGTCTTGCAGGAACAATTCGCGGGCCGTCAGGGCCTGGCTGATCAGTTCTTCCCTGCGCCTCGGACCTGTCCAGATTCCGCCCCACTGGGCAGTCAGTTCGGCCAGGCGGCTTTTGCCAGCACCGGTCAGGTCCACCTCTCGGTACTTGTGTTGGACGCGATAATGCGTGTCCGCCTGGAGTTGGGCGGCCACGGCGGCGGCCCGCTGAAACGCCTCCACCTGTTCGGGGTTAGGGGCCTGCCCGGAGATGATCAGCGGCGTGACGCCCTCGTCGATGAGGACGGAGTCGGCCTCGTCCACGATAGCGACCTGCAGCCCCCGCTGGACGAAGCGGTCCGTCCCGCTGGGCGCGCCCTCGGCGATCCGCGCCAGCAGCGTTGAGGGGAGCCCCCTTAACCGTCCCATCGCCAGGCGGTCGCGGAGAAAGTCGGCTGTCACCTCCTTGTTGGTGCAGTAGGTGATGTCTGCCTGGTAGGCCAGGCGCCGCTGGTGGGGGGGCATCTCCTGCTGGATGTGCGCCACGGAAAGACCGCAGAAGCGGTACACCTGGCCCATCCATTCGGCGTCGCGTTTGGCGAGGTAATCGTTGACAGTGATGACGTGACAGCCACGCCCGCGCCAACCGGCGACGGTAGCCGGCATTGTCGCCGTCAGCGTTTTGCCTTCGCCGGTGGCCATCTCGGCGACACAGCCGGCCTCGATTGCCATCGCCCCGGCCACCTGCACTTCGAACGGTTTTGTGCCTACTTTGCGTGCGGCCACCTCGCGCACCAGCGCAAATGCGCGCAGCAGGTCCCCGCGGGTTTCGCGTCCAAGGCGAAGCAGATCACGCGTTTCCCGGGCCTGTTCGCCCAGTCTTGAATCGGTCAACTGCGAAAAGTGTTTGTCCCATGCAAGGACCCCCTTGGCCTGGCGCATTAATCGCCGTCGCCGCGGAACCAGGCGATGGGCCAGGCCCACCGCGGTGTTCCACGTTGCGTCGAGGCCCTTGGGCAGTTCCCAGCCGGAGGTCCGCTGGGCCAGCATCCGCCAGGTTACCCCGGGAACTTCGTCGGCGCCTCTGCCGGAAGCATCAGGAGGTGTTTGCCTCATCGTTTTCTCTGTAGAAGTTGCTTCAGGCCCCGCCACCACTGGGCCAGCAGGGGCTTGGCCGGCGCTTCAAATCGCATCATCACTCGCTGCCCCGGCAATAGGCGGATTGCCTCGGCGCCGTGTCCGGTGGCGGCCTGCGGCTGCGGCGTGATGCGGATTTCGAAGAACTTCTGCGCAGCGGTCAGTCCCTTTGGGTCGTCCGCACGGATGGCCATCGGCCCTCCGGCGGAGTAGCCCAGCGCGGCCGAGGGCAACTGCTCCTGGCCGGCGGGAAGGATTCTTCTGATGGTGCCCGGGAAGGCCGGAACGGACCGGCCCCTGACGCGAATCTCCAGCGGAATTTTCATCTGGCGGTTCCGCAGGTCAATCAGCGCCGCACCGATTTTCTGGCCCGCGGTCGCGCGAATAATCAGGTCGTCCAACGTGGCGACCATCCCGATTGCCTCTCCGCGATGAAGGAACCGCCCCTTGATCTCCTCGACGTTGGGACAAATCCACGTGCCTTTCAGTGGGGCGTGGATGCTCAGGTTGGCCAGGTCTGTCTCGACCCGGCGAACCTGTTCGCTCTTGGCCTGCATCTGGACGGACAGTCCCTGGACCATACTGTGGCGGCCTTGGTCCATTGCCCATCGCCGCCGGGCCTGGAGTTGCCGGTTTTCGGCTATCAGGGCGATTCGTCTGGCGACCAGTTCGCCGTTGAGTTGCCCCCAGAGGTCTTGTCGTTCTTGGACCGAATCCGGAACGGAGTTTATCAGCGCCGGTCCGCCTGGCGCGACGGCCGTTTCGGTCGGCAGAAAGTTCGCGACATATCCGTCGGTTTTTGCATGTATGAGGGCCAGTGACACCGGCTCGACCACACCCTCGGCGCGAAAGTGGTCGGGGGCCGGCCATGCGCCCAAGGCCAGAAATGCCCCGCCCAGGAATATCACTGTGGTGACCACCGCGCGGGCGCGCACGCGGGCCAGTTCGTTGTTGGTGATCAGATAGCGGATGAACTTGCCTACGGGCACGCATAGCCACAACACTGCCGAGACGATTGCCAACCCCACCGCGATGACCTTGAGTTGCTCGGGCAGTCGGTCGCTGAGAAACAGCAGAATCACAACCAGGATGAATATGCGGTAGAGCGTGGAGGCGATGCCGTAGAAAACGAACCACACCCGCTCGCCTGATGTGTGGGCGGGACACTGGGCCTTGCGCACCGCCCAGACGTAACGCTTGACGAGATACTGGAGGTACGTCCGGGATCGCTGGGCGAGGTTGGGAATCTCCAGCAGGTCCGAGAGGATGTAGTACCCGTCGTACCGCAGCAGCGGATTGACGTTGAACAGCAAGGTGGAAACGCTGGCGATAAACATGCAGTTGTAAGCGATTGCCGAGACGGTGCCTTCAGCGACGTTGGCCCACACGATGGCGGCCACCGCGGCGGTGCCCAGTTCCACAAACATCCCGCCGGTCCCCACGATCACACGGTGCCACTTGCTGCGAAACGCCCATGCGCTGGAGGCGTCCATGTAAGGCAGGGGCATAAACACCAGGAACATGACGCCCATCGTATGAACCTCGCCCCCGCCAGCCTGGCGGCCAAGTTTCTTGCAGGCAAAGGAGTGCCCAAACTCGTGGATCACTTTCACCAACACGAGGCTTAGGTACAGCAGCGGGAGATTTCCGGGATCCAGCACGTTCTGGTTTTGCGCGACCAGATCATCGATTCGCCCGATCAGGAAATACACTCCGACTATAATCAGGGTGCTCCAGCAGATCAGGCCGGCCCAGGTGAAGATCGTCCCGAGAATACCGACCCACCTGTCAAGGATGCCGTCGGGATCCAGCAGCGGGATGCGGGCGAACAGCAGGTTGGTCATATACCCCTTAACCTCGCGTCCGACGCGTTTCTGGTAGCGCTTGAACAGCCCCTGCGTGTCGGGTGAGATTTCGGCTTGCAGCAGATTGGCGGTGTAGAGTTGCCCCAGCAATTGGATGGCCTCGCCCTGCGTGGGGGTTGCGTCGCCGAGTTGATCGTTACAGATTCGCCACACTTCGGCCACGGTGCGCCGGCCGTCGAGCAGCGCTACGAAACGATAGGCCGACTCGTTAAGGCGAAAGAACTGGTTGCTGCCGGGGTCGCGCACGACGTGCCACATCCGCCCGCGAAAATGCTGACGGAAAACCTGTACCGTCGATCGCAGGCGCGGGCGGATGTCGGCAACCCGATACCACGACTCGCTGAATGTCGGACGGTCCACCGGCATTTTCCTGCCTCTGCCCTTACAGCCATAACTTCATCCGCAGCCAGTTCACCAGGCGGCGGGTCCAGATGTACACGTATGGGCGGCGGTCGATTTCAATCTTGGCCACGCCCGTCATTCCAGGGCGCATCCACTGGCGGACCTGCTTCAACCGCACGCGAACCTTGAATACGTTCCGCTGCTCTACGACCTCCGCGACGGGGTT
>JASLZV010000056.1 GCA_030754715.1 Phycisphaerae bacterium | reverse complement strand
GTTCCGACGCGCACGCCTCAGGGCGCGTGTTTGGACCGCGAAAGTCCGGGTGAATCAGGCTCCAGCCTCGCTTGCGGCACTGCGCGAGATATTGTCTGGCGACGTGGTTCCTGTAATTGGTGCCCCAGGTGTGCAGGCCGACCACCAGCGGCACATGCCAGGCGTCCTTGTCGGTGGTGGCATCGGCGGGCACATAGAACAGAGCCGGCTGAACTTTACCGTCCTTGCTGGTCTTGATTCTGACTTTTTTCATTTTTCCCCGCTCGTTTGGGCTGCGACCGGATTGTGGGCCAGGGCCTGGTCTGAGACGTCTAACGTTGATATACGCTCAGTGTCCCGAGCACGGAAAAGGTCGGCAGAGCTATCGTCAAACCCCCGTTATTGTCGGATGCCGCCTCCAAAGGGCAGTTCCTCTCGGGGCTCTGCCAGACAATCTCCACGTTATTCGGCCGCAGGCCTTCTATGTTAAGCCGGATGTGCTTCCCGGTCACTTCCGTCGAGGCCAGGTAATTGACAAGATAAAATCGATATCCGTCTTCTATGGTATATGACTCCACCCCGACGTGTCTGGGCAGATCGCCTCGAACGCGCCAGGCGGCTTCCAGCAGCCCGGTCACGGTGGTCATGAATTCCTCGCTGTTGGCCGGCGGCTTCCAGTAGGGGTGGTAATACCAGTCATATCCGCCGAAGAGTCCGAGTTTGGTCTTGTCGGGCAGCGTAAAATCGAGTCCGGGCAGATAGATCGCCCGGCCCTTGCCGAAGGAAGCCTCCATTGAGCCTTCAGCCGGTTTGTCCTTTTGGGTCACTTGGGTCTTGGATTCGGCAATCTCATCGTAGGCAATCTTTCTTTGGACGGGGCAGTCGTCGCGGCCGAAAATCTTCGAAAGCCCCCACACCCCGCGATATTGGTTCAGCGGGGTTGCGGTGGCCGTGTTGCCGACAGCCAGCAAATTACCGCCATCTGAAACGAACTCTTCCAACTGGTCGATTTGTCCGTCGCTGAGGCACTTGCTGTCGGGCAGGACGAGGAGGTCGAACTCGCGCGACAGGCGCCTGCACTCGAGTTCGTCACCCCCAATGAGAGTGAAGCAAACGTGGTGTTCAAACAACATCTGCTCGACCACGTAGGGACTCAGCGCACAGGGAAACGGATTCAGCAGTTGGCTCTCATGGTGTCGCAGCACGGCGACGCTATGCCACGGCTGGCGATCCAGGAAGAGGTCCTCGTTTTGTACCAGGTATTGGAGGAATTGGATGTCTGCTTCGTTGTGGAGCCGGTGGTTTTGCTGCATGGCCAGCTCGACGAAGCCTAATGAGCGATAATTGAATGCGGCGGCTTCGGCGAGTTTAAGCCGGTTATGGGCGTTTTCCGTCACCGTGTAATAGCACATTCGGGTTTGTGCGCGGCTGCCCGCCTTGTAGGCGCGGAATCGCGATACCGGCATACCGTCATCGGTGACGTAAACCGGATTCTCGTTCTCGTCTTCCACGGCGGCCATGTCGATCAGGTGGATTTTCTCGATTTCCATGTCGGGATGGCTGAAAGACGTGATGCCGCAGAGATTGGCGCCGTTGTAAAGAACGCCGATGTCCGGCCGGAGAGTCCGCGCGTAGTCGACGAACATTTCAAGTGCTCGGTAGCCGGCCTTGGCGTGAAAGAGCGTCCAGGCAATGTCGCCGGGATCCTCCAGTTCCGAAACGCCTGTCAAGTAATCCCGCCTTCCGCAGGGGGGTGGTAGAAGTTCTTCAGGGCGCTGGTAACCGGCGGCCATAAGGATCTCGGGAATATCCCGGGCTATGAACCGGTGGAATGCGGCAAGGCAGTATTCGCAGTGGCAGAGTTGGTCGTGGTAGAAAGAGAAGGGCTGATCGAAGTGGAGGATATCTGCTTGAACCTCTTCAATGGCCACCCGGACCACCTCTTTGAAGTAATCGATAGCGTATGGACTGTTGCAGCACCAGAACTCGCGAAAGTATTGAGAGGCCCAGCCGGACACGTCATGTTTCATCAGCATCCGCAGGCGATCGGGATGTTTGAACGTTTCAGAGAAGAAGGTGCAGCCGATATAAGCGCCAACTTTGATTCCGTGTTTGTGCAGCCGCTCGGCCCATTCGGTAGCCTCCCGAATGGACGCAGCCTCGTGTTCCAGCCCGTATCCCTTGTGGAAGTGGATACCTGAGAGGTTCATCCCCAGGGTTTTCATTCGCCTGATGTCCTGGTCGCTGTGTATTTGCCGCCAGAGCCGCTCGAGGTCACAAAAAGCCCCGTCCCCTCGGCGATACAGGAACATCTTGGGCTCCCAATTGCCGAGGATTCGCCACTGTTGCAGGTTCCATGGGCGAGAAGCGTCTGGGTTCTTCATGTGGGTCTCTCTCTTGTGTGGTTACTTCTTTTTCCCGGCCTTGCCGGGGCGATTTTCCGGGTTTTCCGTGCGGGTTTTTTTCGGCCGCCCAGTTCGAAGGCATCGTGGACTACCCGCAGGGCCGCGGCCCCCTGGGCCCGGTCGATGAGGCAGGAGATCTTGATCTCGCTGGTGGTGATGTTCTGAATGTTGATCTTTGCGTGCGCCAGGGCGGCGAACATCTTCTCCGCCACGCCGGTGTGTGTCCGCATCCCGACGCCGACGACGGATACCTTGGCCAGGTGGTCCTCGTAGACGACGTCGCATTTGAGCGTCGTGGCCAGTTTTTCGCACGCGACCCGTGCGTCGTCCAGGTCGCCGGGGTCGGCTGTGAACGAAACCGCGGCCGTCCCGTCTTCGCCGACGGTCTGGATAATATCGTCCACCACGACGTTATGGGTGGCCAGGGTGTGAAAGATATGGGCGGCCACCCCGGGCTGGTCGGGCACGTTGTGCAGGGAGATGCGGGCGAGTTTGTCTTTCAGGGCGACCCCGCTTACGACGATGCGTTCCATGGATTCACTCTCTGCCACAATCATGGTTCCTTTTTTGTTATTCATGCTGCTGCGTACGTGAATGGGCACATTGTATTTCTTGGCGAACTCGACGGCCCTGTTGTGCAGGACGCCGGCGCCCAGAGAGGCCAGTTCGAGCATTTCGTCGTAACTGACTTTGTTTATTTTGCGGGCGTTTGGCACAATGCGCGGGTCGGCGGTGAAGATACCGTCCACGTCGGTGTAGTTTTCGCATACCTCGGCACCGAGGGCGACCGCCAGCGCCACCAAGGTGACGTTGCTTCCGCCTCGCCCCAGCGTGGTGACGTGCCCGCGCTCGGTGACGCCCTGAAAACCGGTGACGATCACGATCCTGCCTGCGTCAAGTTGCTCGTGAATCCGCCGTGCGTCGATGGTCTTGATTCTAGCCCGGGTGTGTTTGTCGTCGGTGATGATTCCGATCTGCCCGGCTGTGAAACTGATGGCCGCGGCGCCCATCTCCTCCAAGGCCATCGCTGTCAGGGAGATGGTCACCTGCTCGCCGGTGGCCAGCAGCTGGTCCATTTCGCGTTTCGGCGCGGCACTGCCGCGCATGACCTGCCGGGCCATGCCTTCAAGCTGATCGGTGGCCTTGCCCATGGCCGAAACCACTATGACAACCTGGTGGCCTTGTTTTTGCGATCGGATGGCGCGGCGGGCGGCGCTTCGGATCTTGTCCGCGTCGGCCAGGCTCGTGCCACCGAATTTCATCACGACGATACTCATGGTTTCCTTCCAGCTGCTTGCCGCTCGCGGGAGTTCTGCGGCTGCGTTTGCATTTGGCGCCGCACGAATCGCCCTAAGATACGCAAACCTCCACTCGCTGCCAAGGGCTTCCCTGCGGGGGCGGAGCATCGCCTTTGGCTGAGATTTGGGTAGGCGGCATTACGGAATCTGGTTTATCATCCGGTCCCACTGGCTTGAAACTCCCTAATGGCCGCTCATCTTACTGTCAGGAAGAACTCCATCAGGTCGCAGCCGCGGGCGATGTGGAGGTCAGCTGCGGCGGCGGCCTCTTCGGTGAATAGCTCGTCTTCCGGCACGCCCTGCATGTCTTTGCCGGCGATGGCAAACGGCACGGGCTCGGGCGTGTGGGTGCGGATGGTGCAGGGTGTGGGGTGGTCCGGCAGCACCATGATGCGCCACTGGTCGCCCTCGTCCCGGAGACGCTTGAGTACCGGTCCGACGATATGCCTGTCGATCTGCTCCAGTGCCTGGACCTTGGCGGCCGCGTCGGCGTTGTGTCCGGCTTCGTCGGTGGCCTCCACGTGTACGAATACCAGATCGTACTTGTCCAGGGCGCCTACGGCTGCGGTGCCTTTGCCCGCGTAGTTCGTGTCGAGGTATCCGGTGGCGCCGTCAACGGACAGCAGGTCCCAGCCGATCAGTTTGGCCAGTCCGCGGACAAGGTCCACGGCGGTGATGGCGGCCCCTTGCACGGCAAACCGCTCGGCGAAGGTCGGAAGGCTTGGCATCTTGCCCTGGCCCCACAGCCAGATGGCGTTTGCGGGGTTCTCGCCCAGTTCGGCCCGGACGATGTTGATCTCATGGGCGGCTAGGATGTCTCCGCCTCGCTCCATCAGCGATCGCAGCAGTTTCGACCCTCGCCCCCTGGGCAGATAGGCCGCAACCTCCTGGTCGAGCACGTCGTGCGGGGCGGTGGTTCTGACGCGGCAGTCGCCGGCGAAGGTCATCAGGTGGCGATACCCCACGCCGGGATAGAAGCGGATGCCCCGGTGCTGGTCCTCGCCGGCCAGTTCCTCGTTCAGCGCGTCGATGAGTCTGTGGGACTCCTCGTTGCGGATGTGTCCGGCGGAGTAGTCTTCCATTTTACCGTCAGCCAGCGTTACCAGGTTGCAGCGGAAGACGCATTCGTCGGTACCGATCTTGAGCCCCTGTGTGACGGCCTCCAGCGGCGCGCGCCCCGTGTAGTACTTCTTAGGGTTGTAGCCCAGGAGCGACAAAATGGCTACGTCCGAGCCGCAGGGCAGACCCTTGGGGATGTTGCGGACTGTTCCGCATCGCCCGTGGCAAGCCACCCAGTCCATGTTGGGCACCTCGGCTGCGGCCAGCGGCGTCTTGCCTTCCAGTTCGTCCAGCGGCTCGTCTGCTGCACCGTCAGGAATAATGATCGCGTATTTCATTTTGGTACCCGGTAGTTGCCGGCCACAAGTTACAATTCTTCCGGATGTTCGTCCACGATACCCAGGCAGACAGTCTTGGCCTTTATTACTTCCAGGGCATCGACTTCCCGTAGAGCCTTTTGCACGTTGCCCTCGCGTGCGTGGTAGGTGGTGATAACCACCGGCACGCCGCGTGCCATGTCAGCGTGGAGCGATTCGTGTTGCAGCACCGAGCAGATGCTGATGTCGTAGCGCCCCAGGATGGCGGCGATCTGCGCCAGCACGCCGGGTTGGTCATCGGCAATAACGCGAATGTAGTAGCGGCTGCGGACAGCCTCAATGGGCAGTTGGTCGGCCGGTTGACACCGGTCCGGCCAGATGCCCAACGCCGCGAACTCACGCTGTGCCGTTCCCACAGCCACCGCGGTGATGTCCGCCACCGCCGCCGAGGCGGTGGGCAGTCCGCCGGCGCCGCGCCCGTAATACATGGTGTGCCCGATTGCGTGCCCATACACACTGATGGCGTTGAAGGGGCCCGATACCCACGCCAGGGGGTGCTCCTTGGAAATGAATGCCGGGCGGACGCGAAGGCTCAAACCGTCGGCCTGCCGCTGGGCAATCGCCAGTAGTTTCACCACATAGCCCAACTCCTGCCCGTATCGAATATCGCACAGGTCCAGGTCGTCTATGCCGTAGGTGGGGATGGCCTCGAAGTCGATCTGCCTGGCGAACGCCAACGCGCCCATAATGGCCAACTTGTGGGCCGAGTCGACCCCGGCTACATCCAGGGTCGGGTCGGCCTCGGCCAGTCCCTCGCTCTGGGCCTGCCCCAGCGCTTGGGCATAGGTCTGCCCGTGGAGCATCATCGCCGTCAGGATGTAATTGCACGTGCCGTTTACGATGCCGAACAGCGCGTCGATGCGGTTTGCGATCAGCCCGCCGCACAAGGCGCGGATGATGGGGATTCCCCCACCGCAACTGGCCTCGAAGCCGATGCAGACGTTGTGCCGTCGTGCCAGGGCCCATAACTCCACGCCGTGGTGGGCCAGCAGGGCCTTGTTGGCTGTCACCACATGCTTGTCGGCGGCAATGGCCTTCTTGATGATTTCCCGCGCCTTGGTTGTCCCGCCGACCAGTTCCACCACCACATCGACCGATGTGTCTGCCAGCACCTTGGCCAGGTCCGTGCGGAACAGCCTGCTGTCCAGGCCCAGTTCCTCGGCATGTGAGAAATCCACGTCAACGATGTGCAGCAGGTCCATCTCCATGCCGCAGCGCGCACGCAGGCCCTGGGCATCGTTGGTCAGGATCGCCGCAGCGGCCCCGCCGACCGTTCCGCAGCCGACTATCGCGACACCGAGTTTAGATTCGTCTTTGTTCATCTTGCCGCGTGGCCTTCCGGGACGAATACTAGCGGCCGCCGCGGGGAATATCAAGGAGCCCCGATGCAGGCGGGCCGGAGTTAGAGGCCCCATGACTTCTATTCGGTTGTTTGGCCAATTCCGTTGAGGATCAGGACCCTTTAGCATGAGGGGCTGAAGTGCCCCGGGGGGAAAAGCCACGTGGCCCAGAATGAGGAAGACCCGCAGAATACTCCGCGGGTTTTTCGTTGCGCCGAGGTTTCCGGACCGTCTATCTATACCAGGATGTGATTCTCCCGGATGACCCGCTTGGCCAGTTCGCGCGTTGGGGTGCGGCGCCGGCCCTCCGGGAGGGCTTGGATCTTCTTGTATTCTTCAGGCTCGCATACCATGGCTAGCGAGTGGGCCGCCTCATCCCGCACGTGAATGTCGAAATGCCTGCGGAACATCTTGGCCAGCAGGGAGGCGGCGCGTTTTTCGCCCAGACGCCCCAGCACCATGACCGCGGCTCGCACGGCTTTCGGCTCATGTTCGCGGGGGTTCTTGTTTGTCTCGGTGAGGATCTTTATCAGCGGGTCACCGGCTGCCTGCCCAAACTTCACCAACTCTCGTACCGCCTCTTGCACGGTTGCCGCGGAGACCCAGTGCCTGCCCAGATCCCTGACCAGCATCTCTACACCGTACGGGTCGCCGATCTTGCGCAGCGACTCCATGACGATCTCACGCACAAACTTGTCGGAATCCCGAAAGGCCTGAACCAGCATTTCCACCGCGCGGGGCCCGCGGCATTGCCCCAGCGTCTCAGCTGCTTTGAATCGCACCTTTACGTCCGGATGCCGCAGGTTCCCGGCCAGTGCGTCCAGATCGATCTCACCATCGGCGGTGTCCTGATGCTGTGGTACGTGAATATCGGCGCCGCAAGAAGGGCACCGCTCCGATCGCCCCGCCAGGCATTGTGGCACCGACATCGGCACCCCGCAACGTGCGCATTTAAAGATAATCATCTTTGCAGCTTTCCAGCCAGTATCGGAGTCAGGTATCTCGCGACCCCGATGATGTCGTCTATGTGCTATGTATTATGATAAGTATTATACCAAAAGAACCCTCGCAATGCGCGGGGAAATTCCGACGTGAGAAATATTGAATAACTTGTTTCACGGCGCCGTAGCCGCCGCTGGCGGCTGTACTTGCGCGTCTGTGCCCCGCTGCGTGCGCCCTGGCGGAGGCAAACTCGTTCAGTGGGTTAGCCTGGGAAACCTCCGAGTACCAGCACACTGTTAGGCCACCTCTGTCCGCTGTTTTGGCCGACCGGAGGCTTCGAAGAACGAAGGCGCGCATTCCAACCATCGGTTTCTCCAGGCAGGCGTGTCAACTCCGGCGGGCGAATTTCCGATATTAAGGGAAGGAGGGAACCAGCATTGTTGGCGAATGCTTGATCGTGTGCGAACTGGGGAGTAGAATGAAAAGGTCGGCCGGCTGTATTGTACGGCAGGTTTGAGCGGCAGAAGCCCGGAAGCAATGGTAAGGAAGCTCTTATGTTTGAACGCTTTACAGAACGTGCGCGTAAGGTAATGGCCCTGGCCAACCAGGAGGCTCAGCGTTTTAATCACGAATACATAGGCACCGAGCACATCCTGCTTGGCCTGATCAAGGAAGGCAGCGGGGTTGGGGCGAACGTCCTTCGCAATCTTGGCGTGGACCTGCCGAAGGTCCGCATGGAGATTGAAAAACTCGTCAAGCCGGGCCCGGATATGGTCACCATGGGCAAGTTGCCCCAGACCCCACGGGCCAAGAAGGTCGTCGAGTATGCCATCGAAGAGGCGCGCAACCTCAGCCACAACTACGTCGGTACAGAACATCTGCTGCTGGGGTTGCTGCGGGAACATGATGGCGTCGCCGCGCAGGTGCTGATGAATCTGGGGCTGAAACTTGAAGAGGTCCGCGCCGAGGTATTGACCTTGCTGGGTGCGGGCCTGGAGCCCGAGGCGGCCGCCTCCCCCGGCGGGCAGGCCCTTGGTGATGATCAGGCCCCCTCCTCCAAGCGGCGCGGTAAAAGCAAGACGCCTGCTCTGGACAGTTTTGGGCGCGACCTGACCGAACTGGCCCAGCGCGACCAACTTGATCCGGTAATCGGGCGAAAGGATGAGATCGAGCGCGTCCTCCAGGTTTTGTGCCGCCGCACCAAGAACAATCCTGTGCTCCTGGGGGAGGCTGGTGTGGGCAAGACGGCTATTGTCGAGGGGTTGGCCCAGCAGATTGTCGGGAAGGACGTTCCGGAGATCCTTCACGATCGCCGTATCGTAGCGCTGGACCTGGCGATGATGGTGGCCGGCACGAAGTACCGCGGTCAGTTCGA
>JASLZV010000055.1:2196-8807 GCA_030754715.1 Phycisphaerae bacterium | reverse complement strand
CACACACCATCTGCCACTCGTCTCGATACTTGGTCGCCTGAATGTCTCCCGCCGTCGCGGCCGTAACGTCGACTTCCAACGGATGATAGATCACACCGGTGCACTTGAACCCGGCGTTGAGATACAGTTTCCGGGCCATCTCATTGGATAAGGCCGTGGTTAACTCCACGGCGTCGGCCCCCAGGTGGTGCGCCATCGCCAGCAGCATGCGCAACATCAGTCCGCCCAGGCCCCTGCCCTGATATGCATCGGCCACCGCAATGCCAAGTTCGGACACTTCCAGACCATGCTGGAGCGAATGCGGATTGGTCCCGGCCTTCCAGAGAAAAAACTGACCGATTGGGTTGCAGTCATGCTCCAGCAGGTATGATGCATCAATTCTGTTTATTGCGTTGCTGATCGCCTGGGTCAGTGCCGGTTCGAGCCGATTCGGATCACCCCAGGGATAAGGGCAGAACAAATCCCTGGAAGCCTCGCTTAGTTGCTCACCAAACGCTACCAAACAAGGCGCGTCGCCTTCCCTCAGGTTGCGCATCCGAAATTCACCCTGTCCGGCCAACTCGAAACTGATTGCCAGATGCCAGCAATCCGGCGCTTCGATCCTCAAGTGACCAACCTTCCTGTCGGTCTTCCTGCGGCAAAGCTCCGCAAAAACAGCCCTCAGCCTCGTTTCCAGGTCCATCGCGATCCCCTTGATACGCGGTTCATCTTGGCCGCGCCCGGCCCCGAGAACGGCAATGCGGACTCGCCGTGGATTTCATTTCTTGCCGGGCACCTCCGGCGATATTTGCATCACTCGTATGTTATCCATCTCCAGGATGTTGTTGTCGGCCTTACCGTGCTTGCGCGAACCTACGCTGATGCACAGTGTTGTGCCGCTTGCCTTGGGGTCCAGGTAGGGTATAGGCGTCTTGTTCAATTGAACCCATTGCCCCGAATCGCTCTTGGCGTATCCGGTAACGGCCTTTTGCTTTGTGTCGATTACCACCTTCAGTCCGAACCGCTTGCCGACTGCGGCCAGATCGCCCAGGCCGTGTGTCTTGTGGCCGAAGACGTTGCGGTCGGGGCGCTGCTCGATGGCCACCAGGTCGGCCTTGTCGTCCCAGGCGTACATGTAGGCCATGCATCTGTGCTGGAGATCATAAACCTGGATCGTTGGCACGTTGCCGCCCAGCGTGTGCCTTCGAAACATGGCCTCGACGGAGATCTTCCCCGGCTGTGCGTCGACGGTATGCACCGGAACCATGTCACTGTGATTGGTCTTGTTGACGTCGCAGATGGCAAGGCGGTTGCCGTCTCTTTCGACGACCTTCCAGGAGGCGTCCCACCCGCGGTCGGCGTAGAGGGTGTTTTCGTACCAGCCGTTGATGCCGATCAGCGGGCTTTCGCCGGAGTCGGTGGCAAAGGCGCTGCTTTCGAAGTCGCAGTTCCACAACACCCTTCCGCCGTCGGTGGGTGCATTGAAAGTGATGACACCAAAGCGATCGGGGTTCTGAAACCCGCCCATGGTGGGCGACCAGGCGGAGAAAGGCGGCTTGCCCGGTTCGGCATACCGGTTGCGGCAGAGGTTGAACCGCCAGGTTTCGCCCGGTTGGGGGGCCTTCTTAGCCAGGCCGGCGAAGGGTAGGGCGGCACGCAATTCCCAATAATCCTTGCCGACGGCGGTTTTGACCTTTATCCCTGAGTCCCAGGTTACCGTTGCGGTGGCCCCGGGGGCCGTGGGGTCTTCCAGGGCGTCGTAAACGGCGCCGTTGCTGTTGATGCAGAACTGGTAGAACGTCCGGCCCTTGCCGCCAGGATCGAAAAACAACTCGATTGAGTCGTCGGAGAAACCGCTGATGTCGTTGTCGCGTGTGGCGGCTTTTATCTGCGAGACATTCGGCTCAAGACACCGGGCATAGATATAAAGATTCTTGTCGTCATACGCCAGTTTGAAGATCGTCTTTTGAGGGACAGGTTTGTTCAAGATGGTCTTTTGAATCACGTTTGGCAGCGCCTCGGTCCAGGTGGCGTCGTCGGCCCAGGCGTCGGGGGCGGTCGAGGTGTCGGTCCGGGCCACGGCGGCCGTGGTGATGGGGGCAAACTCGGACATGGCCGAATTCTCGTATCTCGCGCGCCCCTTGCGCATGTACTGCATGATGCCGGCGTCGATGAGGTCCACGCGCTTCCGATAGATGCCCCCCTCGACGGTGGCCTTTCTGGCCTGTTGAATGTATCCGGCGGCCTCGTCCAGGAATTTTCTGGTGCCGAGGTGTCCCCACCATATGCGGGCGTTGCCACCACTGCCGCCGCGCTTGCGGACCTGGGGGTCCATCCAGCGATTTTCCATTGCCGTGTAGAACTTTCTCATGCCGGCGGCGCCGGGGCCGAAGAACTTCCGGTAGTATTCGTCGAGGCCCTTGTCGATGTCGAGGTCGAAGTTGTCGTAGAGTTTCATGCGCCAGTACATGTTCATAAAGTCCAGGACCGGGCTGGCCCAGGCAATCCCGCCCTTACTTTCGCCGCTGTAGGTCGCCATGTACAAGAACTGGTTTATGCCTCCCTTGAAGCCGCCTATGTCCCTTAGTTGCTTGACGTCCTGCGCCTGGACGTGGGGCACCAGGCACGGAAAGCACCACTCGGTGAACCAGGGATGGAGGAGATATTCCCACGTCGTGAAGAACTTGGCCTTGTTCTTGTTGACGTACTCGGCGATTCGCTGATGGTCGCGCTGCCAGTACTTGGGGTCCCGGTACCCCTCGTAGAACTTGCAGAAGGTAACGGAGACGTTGGGCTCAAATACCATGCCTTCCGGCGGTGTTGTGTAGTTGAAGTAACCGAGACTGGTTATCATCGCGTTGGGGTGGGTCTTTCGGACCTCCTTGGCGACCCGGTTGGCGAACCCCCAGACGTAATGACTGGCGTTACCGGCGTGGCCGACGTCATTGCGGTACTGGGCGCGGCAGGTGGGACAACCGCACATGTTGGTGTTGTCGTTCATCACGATAGGGAAAAAATTACCACTGGCTGCATGATAAGTTCCTGGATAGGTCGCCTCCTTGCCGTCGAAGTAGTCCCGGGCTATCTGGACCACCTGCTCGAAGAATCCCGGGGCCGTCAGGCACGGCTGGATGTCCGACTGATAGTTCAACTTTTGCATCTTTGCGTAACTTTTGGTGCTGAACCACTCGGGGTGTGATTTGCCAAAGGCGACGTCGTAACCGTGGAATGAGTGATTCGCATTGTAGCGCAGGCTTCCCCAAAACCTGTGGCGAAGCCAATACAAAAGGCTGGTCCGGGGATTGACCCACGAGGACAGGAACTTCTCGGGCTTGTCCCAATCGGTGAAGTAGAGTGTCTTGGTATTGGTGAACAGCGGATAGTTCGGCCGGATCGGCGCGTCGGGGCTGCGGCGAATGTCCAGATCGCCGACCGCTATGGTGGCCGAGGTAGGCACAATCTCGCCGATGTCTTCGTTGGGATAGTACCACCGCACGCCCAGAACCTTTTCGAGGAAGGCGTGTACGGCGTAGCAACTTGCTATCGCCCCTGAGGTGGACTTGTACAGGCTGCTGTAATCCTCGTAGCGGACATTTGAAAACTCGTCCCTGTCGCAGCCCATCATCAGCAGGGTCTTGGGAAAGGTTTTTATGGCGTATTCCTGCCTGGCGAAATCCTTGTTGCGGCAGCCGAGTCTTGCGGTGGCCTTGCTGGAGCCGACCAGGATGCGGTTACCCTTGACCCTGGCCGGTTCGCGCACGATGGGCAGTTTTGCGCCCGAGATCTTCTGGATGTAGTGCTGCAACTCGAAGGCCGCTAACTGCGCCGACCCCGTCGGTTTGGCCGCCAGAACGATCGTGGCATTGGCCCGTCCATCCTGAACCAGGACCAGCGAACCGGATGCCGTGGCGGCCAGTGTGCAACTGCCCGCCGCCAGGGCAACCAATGAACAGATCAGCGTGAAACGTACATTCCTCATGGCAACTTCCTTTCTATTGTTCCCACGTCAGGGTGAAGGAGTACAATTTTGCCTGCTCCATGTAGAATTTCAAGCAGAAGCCGCCCCACAAAGTATCAATAATGGACACGAGTTGGCGGCCGTGCTTCCACTGAACCATGTGTTCCAGCGAATCGCCCGTAAAGGGCACGCAGTCGTCCCTGGAAAAGCCCTCGATAACGTCGCCCATTGGTGTGACGGCCTCGGCGAGTATTCTACCGTTTTTCGCCGAAGCGTTCAGCAGGATGTCATACGGGGTCATCTTAAGATTTCTGCTCAGGACGGTTCCTTCCTTCTCGGCGTCGATGGACACAAAGCCGTCCTTGCGCAGCCTTGCCAGGCCGGTCGATCTGTATCGGCCCTTGGATTTATGCTCGGCAAAGTTGTGCCGATCGGGGCAGGCCTGGTAATAGATCCATATCTCGTCGTTCAGGACGAACGGATGGGATCGCGGCAGGACCAGGCCGCGGTCAAACTCGCCGTCCTTGCCGCACGGGATGAAGGTTCCGCGGTCGGCCACCCTCTTCCAGTTCCTTCCGTCGTAACTCATGGCCAGTTGCACGTCCATCGTTTCCTGCCACGTGGGCATGTCGGGCGTGATGGTGTGATAGGCCATGTAGTATTCGTAATCATCCTCGGTGTGATAGACTTCCAGGAACCCGATGTAGTATTCGTCGTATCGCATCACGGTCATGCCGTGGAAGTTGGAGACGTGGTGGGGGTCTTTTTCATCCGGTTGAAGGATGACCCTTCTGGGCGTCCAGTGAACAAAGTCGTCGCTCTCGGACATGCAGACGCACCGGGGAACGTTCCAGGTCGGGCGCAGCAGGGCGATATATCGCCTCAGGTCGGCGTCCCAATACCAGGAGTAATCCGTGATGGCGTCGGTTCCCTCGGGCATAATCGGATTGGTCGTGAAGGGAAGTTCGCTGTGAAACTGGTAGGGCCAGTGCTTTTCCTTATGTCCCGGAATGGTCCAGTGGATCCCGTCGGGCGAATAGGCCGCGTTGATCGGTTGATACGTCCCGGCCAGTGACAGGCCTTCTCCGGAGGCCGCAAAGGCCATCTTGTATTTCCGCTCGCACCTGGTCTCGGAAGCGTCCTTGAAGACCGTTCCGTAGATGTTGTTGTTGAACAGGATGTTGTTGTCTTTCGATCCGTTGAACTCAACCAGGCCGAGACTGGGCTTTTTCCAGTGGACCCCATCGGTGCTGGTGGCGTACGCCATGGCCTTCCACTCGGGACCCGGGCCGAAGTTACGGTTCCAGGTGAGGTTGTACCAGACCTTGAAGAGTTTTTCGTCGGTGTCGTAGATCAGCGAGTTGAGTTGCCCCACGGCCTTGCCCTCTTCCCAGGTCTTGCCGGCTGCCAGGATGGGATTGGCCGGATGTTTTTCCGGTTGATTAATCACTAGGCGGGTTCCGTTCATCTCCTTTATGCAGCGGTCGTCGAGAAACATGTGTTTAAACTTTTTAACGGTCTTGTTTTTCATATTGCACTTTCTGGGCGGGGTTTGGCCGACCTGTTGGAGTCAGGGCGTCCTTTGGCAGCCGCGAGGGTTTCACCGCCGGCCGCGGCAATGTCCGCACAGTGATATCACAATGCCGGATGGTTGCAAGGCTTTGGTTGTACCTGCGTGAATGGGATGCTGCGCCGGCGAAGGTTCAGGAATGGAGCAGTTTGTTGCGGAAAATGCCGTCAAGGGAAGCGAGCCGGTGGGCCGATGAGCCCACAGACGGGACAAAGCGGCTATGGATCGTAATACTGGAAATCGTGTTGCCTTGCGGGTGGCCGGACAATATAGTCCGCCGGCGGATGAGAAGCGGGTCGCTGCGGCCGGAGGCGGCGGCAACTCGCTTGCCGTGGCGCAAAGCCCATACCTGCGAGAGACCGACGTGGTTTCCCTTGCCGACATCCTGACGCCCTGTTGCATCAAGGTTCCCCTGGAGGCCGATACCAAGAGGGGAGTTATAGCCGAACTGATCGACGTGCTGGAAGCCGACAGCAGCGTGGTGGATCGAGCCGCGGCTCTGGAGGCGGTGCTGGATAGGGAGAAGATCGGGACGACCGGTATCGGCAGCGCGGTGGCCATTCCACACGGCAAGACCGCCGGGGTCAAAGGCCTGGTGATGGCCGTCGGCATCTGCAAGACTCCGGTCGATTTCCACAGCGTCGATCACCAGCCGGTTATGGTGGTAATCCTTTTGCTCAGCCCGATGAAGATGACCGCCGAGGCCATCCAGGCCCTGGATCGCATCTTGCGCCTGGTGAGTCTTGAGTCGCTGCGCCGGAACCTGGCGACTGCGGGATCGGTCGAGGAAGTACTGCGGATTATCACGGAGCAGGAAGCCGACGTCATATAGTTGCACGCCCTTGCGTCCGCAGTCGGCATGAAATCACACCGCGGGCGCAAGTGGAAACGTATTGTCGGCGTTTGACCACCTTCACAGAGACTGCGGGGGCTTGGATCAGTTACCTTCTTGTTTGAGCAGGGCCTTGGTCTCACCGACCAGGTAGAACGATCCGGTGATACAGATAAGGTCTTCGCGACTGACGGCGTTGATGGCGATTTGCAAGGCCTGGCCTATGTTGTCGGCGATCTGGGCCTGGCGTCCGGAGGCTTCTTCGTAGGCCG
>JASLZV010000055.1:0-2186 GCA_030754715.1 Phycisphaerae bacterium | reverse complement strand
CAGGAACCGGGCCTTGACCTCGGTGGCGCCCCAACTGAACTCCACCTTTACGCGCAACCCCTTTTCGGAAAAGTACTTTTCCGTCACGCGTACCAGTTCGGTGGCCACGACGCCGCCGTCGAGATCCTCGGGCTTGGCGAAACGGGCATTGCTGATGGCTTTGGTGAAGATCACCTTGTCGGCCCCGGTAGCCAGTTGCTCCATCATTCCGGGGATATCCTTGTCGGCGGCGCAGCCGAACACCAGCACCAGTGAGTCATACGGTATGTGCTGGCCCATCGCGCGCATCAGCGCACTGACGGATGCGGCGTTATGGGCGCCGTCAACCAGGATGCGCGGGTCGTTGTGAATCACTTCCATTCGCCCGGGCAGGTACACGCCGGCCAGCCCGAGCTTGGCACGCTCGTCGTCGATCTCCATGCCGCGGTTCTTGAGC
Organism: Phycisphaerae bacterium; assembly: GCA_030754715.1. Classification (GTDB taxonomy): domain Bacteria; phylum Planctomycetota; class Phycisphaerae; order SM23-33; family SM23-33; genus JASLZV01. Next base: position 1,750 of record JASLZV010000055.1, on the reverse strand, counting down.
TGGTCCAGCAGGGCCAACGCTAGCCCGCAGTTGATGGCTTGGTGTGCCCCCGGCAGAGGCACCGTCAGGTGCTCAAACTGGCTGGAGGGGGTCGTCAGGCAGATTCGCGTTTGGCAGCCGCCGGTCCGCGAAGACTCCACGCGGAAACTAAAGTCGATGTCCTTGCCGGTAAACATCAACGGTGTCCGCACTTCACGGGCGACTTTCTCGAGCACTCGCGAGGCCTCCGGCACCTGTGGCACCGACACCACCGGGATGTTCCGCTTGAAGATACCGGCCTTCTCCCCGGCGATCTTGGCTACGCTGGAGCCCAGTTGCTGGGTGTGGTCTAGGGAGATGCTGGTGAGGCCGCACACATCCGGCTTGAGCACGTTGGTGCTGTCCAGACGCCCGCCCAAACCGGCCTCGATCACCGCGACCTCCACGCCCTTGGCGGCGAAATGGCAAAAGGCCAGGGCGGTAAAGATCTCAAAAAAAGTGGGCTTATCGTTGCTCATCTCCTCGATGCGGGGCTCGGCCTTGCAGATCAGCCGGCAGAGGGCGGCCTGGGAGATCATCTCGCCGTTGATCATGATCCGCTCCCGCACGTCGTTGATGTGTGGGGAGGTGTACAGCCCCACCTTGTGCCCGCAGGCCTTGAGCATCTCGGCCAACATGATGGCCGTGGAACCCTTGCCCTTGGTTCCGGCGATGTGGACGGTGCGGAGTTTCTTTTGCGGGTCGTCCATTTGCCGCAGTAACTTCTTCATACGATTGAGGTTAAACGTATCGCGGTTATAGCGCACCCGTAGCATCTGCTCGTAGTCGGTCTGCGAGAAGAGGTACTTCAAGGCCGACCCATACGTGCGAGCAGTTTTCTTTCCCGACGCCCGTTTTGAGCGAGTTGCGGTAACCATACTGTTCGCGATTATATGAACCTTCCTAGGGCGAGTCAAGCCTAACTTGCTGGAACGGCCAAAATATCGAAAAAACACGGGTTTCCGGCAATTCCGATGAGACTGGGATGGCTTGTTATGTGTATGGGCAACATATCAAAATGTTGCTCGAAATGCTGATATCGGTTTGCGGCCCGCCTGCGTTCGGTCGCCGTGAGTCTTCGACTTGCGGCCGGTGTTGAACTTGCGGCCAACGGGCAAAGATGTTTGAATGCCGGATGGTTGTGGCGCCCGGTGCGCCTGAATCATTGCATTCGGGTCCAAGTGTCGGAGCGAGAAGTGACCTATTACCTGGGAATTGACGTTGGAACATCGGGCACCAGGGCACTTGTGATGGACGCGCGGTGTCGCGTGCGTGCTGCGGCCACCGCCGCGCACGGTATTTCGGCGCCCAGACCCGGCTGGAGCGAGCAGGCCCCGGCCGACTGGTGGCGTACGGTGGTCAGGGCCACCCGCGCGGCGATTGCCAAGGCCGGGATCGCCGGTAAGCAGGTGGGATGCATCGGGCTGAGTGGGCAGATGCACGGGCTGGTAATCACCGACGCGGCGGGGAGGCCGCTGCGGCCGAGCATTATCTGGAACGATCAGCGGACGGCCGTCGAGGCAAGGCAGATCGAACAGGCCGTCGGCGGGCCGCGGGCTCTGGTTCGCCTGGTCGGCAACGTTGCGATGACCTCCTTCACGCTGACCAAACTCCTGTGGGTCCGCCGGCACGAGAAGCGGACTTACGACCGCATCAAGCACCTGCTGCTGCCGAAGGACTACGTGCGCCTGCGCCTGACCGGCGAGTACGTCGGCGACGTTTCAGACATGTC
>JASLZV010000054.1 GCA_030754715.1 Phycisphaerae bacterium | reverse complement strand
ATACGGTGCATGAAAAACTTACTCCTCAAGATTAACCGGCCCCCGCCCGTCCGATCGCTTCACGCCTTAATTTCCGAGAGCGTCACCGTTCGGGCTGACTCGTCCCGGCTGCGGATGCCGGCGATGATAATCTTCATCAACTCCACGGTCTGGTCAAAGGCAAACGGCAGCTGCCCCGTCCGCAGGTAGTCCACGTAGGCAACCAACTGGGTCTTGAAGGCGTAGAAAGCGTCGGTATCTCCGGCAGCCAACGTGCCTTCAGTACCGTAGACGTTCAGGCAGCCAAATGCGCCGTACATATCAGCGATGGCGGCAATCACAACGTCCACCCCGCTTTCGTGCCGGATGTGCACGATGTTTGCTTCCTCTGTACCGGTATTTGTCACGGAGACCCAGCCGCCGGGCGAGAGGAACGGATACACGGCTTCCAGCGCGTGGATGCCGTATCGCTCCCAACTCTTGCAGGTGGTTATGGTAATCAGGCGTGGCTGGCCGATTTCACTCAGGCGGCCTCTGCACTCGGCGAACTCCCTGGCATACCGCATGGCGCTTGTCGAGAGGATCGACCTGCCTTCGCGCTGCCATTTCACAAATTGCTGAAGGTGATCCTCCCGGTCGGTCATGGGTTTGTCGATGAACACGGGCAAGCCGGCCTCGATGAAGGGTTTGGCACGGTCAAGATGTTCCCACCCCTTGTCCGTGGGTATGATCACCGCATCCACCTGTCCGATGACTTCCTCGGCGGAGTCCACGACGTTTGGAATGAAAGTCGCTTTCGCCACTTTCTTCGCATCGGCCGGATCGTCGCACCAAATGTGCGTCACGCTTGCACCTTCGATTCCCAACGCCTCCTTGGGCTGAGCGCCGAGGTATTCGGGGATTACGGGGTAGCCGCAATCGGCCATCACCTTCGCGTCATACTTTCCATTTATGATGGCGGTCCAACTGTAGGGATGTCCGTTGCCGTCCACCATACCCAGCATCGCCAGGCTGATCTGATCCGGATTCTTCACCAAAGCCATTGCGATTCCTTTCCAAAAGGGCTCAAAGCAGTCCACAGTACCACCACGTGCAACAACTTGCCGACAGGACTTTTCATTCCGGACCCAAGAATACGCCCGGCGGCAGATGCAGGCAAGTTTTTTGAGGCACCGATTTTTTGCATTGACACAGCCGCACATACCATCTAACATTGCGATGAGTATGGCAGCCTGTGACGAAGCAGGCCGGTGGCCCTAACTCTTTACCGAGGTTTATGGACATGAACAGTCTCTACATCCCGCTGGTTTTGACGTTGATTTTGATGGTGTTCGTGGTCGGTTGTACGCCGGTTGATACAGCCGATGAGCGTACGTTCCGGATTCTGGCCGGCTGGAACATACAGTCCCGCCAGGCAGTGGAGGACTTCGACACCATTATGCTGTTCGACCAAAGCAGGATGTCGCTGTGGCACGCCTATACCGGGTATTGAGTAGCCCCGGAACGAAGACCACGGCACAAGGCCGTTCCCGGGCGCCGTCACCCGGTCAAGACGGCACATCTCCCCGTCGGTGGTCCGCCTCCCCCCAGGCCAGGCGGACACAAGAGCAAAGCAGAAGCAATGAGCAAGTCCAAGAAACGACTGGCCGTCTTCCCAGGCACGTTCGATCCCATCACCAACGGCCACCTGGACATCATTCGACGCGGCGCGAAAGTGTTCGATGAACTGGTCGTAGCCGTCGGGGATAACCCGGAAAAGGTTGCTCTTCTGGACCAAGGTGAGCGGGCCCAGATCATCCGCGAAGTGCTGGCCAACGTATCCAACGTGCGCGTGGAGACCTTTTCAGGCCTGACGGTCGATTTTGCTGCAAAGATGGGCGCAGCCGCCATCCTCCGCGGCATCCGAAACACTGCCGACCTGCAATTCGAATGCCGAGTGGCGCTGACAAACCGCGCGGTGGCCGGCATCGAAACGGTGTTCGTGGTCACCGGAAGCGAACACGCATTTACCTCCTCCAACCTGATCAGACAAATCGCCCAAATGGGCGGGGACGTGTCGGCAATGGTCCCCCCGGCCGTCCTGCCACACCTGCAGGCAGGTCGTAAGAACACCGCCCCCGACAACGGTCTGGACGAATCCCACTAATACCGGTCCGGCAGCATTCAAGAAGCGATACGGGCACACTTATCGCCGTTTCCTTGCGACGGCGGCTCGTAAGGGACATTCCCACCGTCCTGTCAGTTGTCTCAAGTACCTCCAAAAAAAAATGGCGCCAGGGGAGGGGAGCCTGACGCCAAAACTCGGTCAAGAGGGAAATGACCGAGGAGCCTCACAGTTATCAAGCAGCATTAGACCACAAGATCAGCCTTTTGTCAACCATAAAACCGACGAAAAATCGCCCCGAGAAAAATTAATCCTCCCGGTGGTACAGATGATGCCCGGCGATATAGGCTTCCACCGTCTGGGGCACGAGATATCGTATGGACAGCCCTCCAGCAACCCGGCGGCGGATCTCCGTAGACGAAATGCCGATCAGCGGAACGGCAACCACCTGTTTTAAAACGGCTTGTGTCCAATCCGATGGAAAAGCGCTAGCCAGATTAGCCCAAATTGCAGGCAGCCGCCGGTCCCATGGCGGACGGACAGCGACGATTAAATTGGCCATTTCCACCACGTCCCGCCCCCGGCGCCAATTTGGCAGGTCCTCCAGCATGTCAGCCCCAATCACCCAGTGGAGGTTCGCCGACCCGCCGTGGCGGCTGCGGAGTTCTCGCAGTGTATCGTACGTGTAACTCGGTCCGGTACGCCGCAGTTCCAACTCACAGATGTCAAACAGTTCCTCACCTGCCACAGCAAGCCTCAACATCGCCAGCCGATCCTCGCCCGACGCCTCCGCGGCACCCTTGTGCGGCGGGCTGGCCGCAGGTACCAGCGTGATACGCTCATAGCCTCGCTGCTCGGCCAGGGCGCGCGCGACAATCAGGTGTCCGTTGTGCACGGGGTCAAACGTCCCGCCGAAAAGCACGATGTCCGTGGGCATTGGCCCATCCCTTCCACAACAGCCGCACTCGCCAGGATGCCCATTGTAATCGAATCCCCACGGCCAGGGAATATCCTTGACTGCACCGGTATATTTTCGTATAAACCGTCTCCGCATTGTTGAACTCGGGTCGATCTGTCCCCTATGCAGGCTGCCCGCCCCAAATTTTGTGCTCGTGATCCAGGTGAGAGGAAATGGACAAGAAATATCGCAACATACTGGACGGCAAGATCGAGGCCGACAGCCTTGCCAAACTGGAGGCCCTTGACAATGCACGGCTGCACGCATTTGTAGCCGACGCGGTCGTCCTGTGCCGGCCCAATACGGTAAAAGTCTGCAACGACGATCCTGCCGACATCGCCTACATCCGCCAGGCCGCCATCGATAACGGCGAAGAGACCCCTCTGGCCATCGAAGGACACACCATTCACTTCGACGGCCACCAGGACCAAGGACGCGATAAACAGGCCACAAAATACCTCGTGCCCCGGGGCGTCAGTCTTGGCAGAAGTTTGAACGCCGTCGATCGGGATGAAGGGATTGTTGAGATACACGAAATCCTTGCCGGGGCAATGGAAGGCAAAGAGATGTACGTGCGGTTTTTCTGCTTGGGGCCGACGAACTCGTCCTTCAGCATTTCCTGCGTGCAGATTACCGACTCGGCCTACGTTTCACACAGCGAAGACATGTTGTACCGCAGCGGTTACCAGCAGTTCAAACACCTTGGCAGGAGCGGCGGATTTTTTCGCTTCCTGCATTCGGCCGGCCGGCTGGTGAACAACGTCTCAGCCGACGTGGACAAGCGACGCATCTACATTGACATTCGGGACGAGACCGTCTACAGCGCCAATACGCAGTATGCCGGCAACACCGTCGGGTTCAAGAAACTCGCCCTGCGCCTTGCCATACGCAAGGCCGACCGCGAGGGATGGCTGGCAGAGCACATGTTGATAATGGGCGTTCACGGCCCCGGCGGGCGGGTGACGTATTTTACCGGCGCCTATCCCAGCGGGTGCGGTAAAACCTCCACGGCCATGCTGCCGGGCGAAACAATCGTCGGTGACGATCTGGCCTACTTCCGCGCCATCGACGGCGAGGTCCGGGCCGTCAATGTGGAATCGGGCATCTTCGGTATCATTCGGGACGTCGGGCCCCAGGGCGATCCGGTGATCTACGACGTGCTGACAAAACCCGGCGAGGTGATTTTTTCCAACGTCCTGGTCAAGGACAGGCGCCCGTATTGGGTTGGCATGGGACGCGAGTTGCCTTCCGACGGGGTGAACTATCGGGGGCAATGGAAGACCGGCCAGAAAGACAAGGACGGCAACGAGATCGGCTCATCCCACTGGAATGCCCGCTACACGATCCGCCTGTCGGACCTGGAGAACCTCGACCCGCGTGCGGACGACCCTGAGGGCGTACCGGTGGGCGGAATTGTTTATGGGGGGCGCGACAGCGACACGGCCGTGCCCGTCAAGCAGAGTTTCGATTGGACACACGGCATTATCACCTTGGGCGCGTCGCTGGAGAGTGAGACAACGGCCGCCACACTCGGGGCTGCGGGTGTGCGCGCCTTCAACCTGATGAGCAATCTGGACTTTCTGGCAATCCCCCTGGGCAAATACATCCGAAACAACCTCGATTTCGCCGAAAAGGTCGCCCGTCCACCACTGGTGTTCGCGACGAACTACTGGCTGAAGGACAAAGACGACATCTACCTCAACGGCATGCTGGACAAGGGCATCTGGATGAAGTGGATGGAACTCCGCGTGCATGGCGATGGCGAGGCCGCCACGGCCCCCACCGGCCTGATCCCCACCTACGAGATTCTCGCCCGGCTGTTCAGGAAACACATGGGCAAGGACTACGCCCAGGAGCAATACGTCGAGCAATTCACGATCCGCATCCCCGAGAATCTGGCGAAAGTGGATCGGATCGAGAAGATCTACCGTGATGTGGCCGACACTCCGCAGGCGGTCTTCGACACACTCAAGGCTCAGCGACAGCGGCTGGAAGAGTTCCAGACCATCAAGGGCAACTACGTTTCACCGCTGGACCTGGAGTTGTAAGCGCGTTTGAAAGTACAATTTCCCTGCAGTGTGCATCCTTTCCCGCCGCCTCAGGACACACAGATAGCGGGTAACACGCGGCGGCCCTGCTGCCCACCAGAAGGGCAATACGAGGCACAATGATGCAGCACCAGAGCGCCGGCCTTACTCACGCCGGCCGCGTCCGCCGGCAGAATCAGGATACTATTCTCATGGCGTGGGAGCTGGGCCTTTACATCCTCTGCGACGGGTGCGGTGGGCGCGCCGCCGGCGAGGTCGCCAGCAAAATGGCCTGTGAAATCACCCATCAGGTCATTCGGGAAAAGTATCGCCTCCTTGAAGACTACGCCGGCAAACCCTCCCTGCTCCGGCGTCGGAAGGCGATTGACCTGATCACCTCAGCCATCAACGTCGCCTCCGAGCAAATGTACGCGGCGGGGCGGTCGGACCTGAGTAAATCGGGCATGGGCAGCACCATCGTTGCCCTGGTGATTGTCGCAAGCCGCGCCATCATTGCACACGCAGGCGACTCGAGGCTGTATCTGCTCCGGGACAGTCAGATACACCGACTCACCGAAGACCACAACATGGCCGATCAGTACGTCAAGATGGGGCTGATGACTTCCGAACAGGGCAGGAAGAGCCCTTACGCCGCCATGATCACCCGCGCAGTGGGTTTTCACGAACACGCCCAACTGGATACGCTGCATTTTGAATTGGCACCCGGAGACATGCTGCTGCTATGCTCGGACGGACTGAGCATGTATCTGACCGAAAACGAACTGACCAGAATATGCCGGAATACCGCGCTCGACCAGGTGCCTGAGGAGTTGATCCGCCTGGCCAACCATCGCGGCGGCGCGGATAACAGCAGCGCCATCATTGTGCGAGTTGACCCCGAGGCGTCCGAGGGAGACCGCGACGTGGTCCGCTGCCTGCAGACGCTACGGCGCGTGCCGCTGTTCCAACACCTGTCTTTCAAGGAACTGCTGGGGCTGATGGACCTCGTCGAAATCGAGTCTTACGAAACCGGCCGCCGCATCCTCGCCGAGGGCCAGACCAGCGACCGGTTCTTCGTGAGCATCTCGGGCAGCATGGAAGTCGTCAAGAGCGGGCAGGTCCTGGCTCAACTGCCCGCAGGATCGCTGCTGGGCGAAATGGGCCTGATCGACCGGCGCGGCCGATCGGCCGACATCATCGCCAAAGAACCCGCACGGGTGATGATGATCCCCCGCGCCGAGTTCTTTAGCCTCTTAAAGCGAGACCGCACGCTAGCCGTCAAGGTACTGTGGGGCCTCTGTCACGTGCTCAACAGCCGCCTTCGCCACACCAGCGAGGAACTGTCCGGCGTAAAGGTGAACCTGGACCAACTGACCGGTCCGGACCGGCCGTTTGTTTGACAACCTGTCCTACCGGAATCGGCAATTGTCTGACACGCTGCATAATCTCAGGGTGGCATTTCGCCGTGGTGTATCCTTGCTTGAATTTCCACTAGGCCGCCCTCCCGATTGAATCGTATATTACTCTTGTATAGCACGCCACACGAGCGGAACGTGCGTCGCTTACCAACAACCGCAGGTGGGGGACGCCAGGAGTCTGCCCGAGTCCGAACAACGTGGTGGAAGAATCTTCCCGCCATGGAATCTCTTACGGCGGCAGGGCACACCGTTATGAGGGAGCCCCGGCGGCAGAAAAGGAACTCCCATGTTTGACTACACGCCCGACGGCCCGGCGGGGACTTGCCTATGTGTTTGCCCTGATACTTCTGGCTTTGTGTACTTCGCTCTCGGTGGCTATGGTCGCCGGTGTCAACTTGAACCTGAAACGTTCCGAGAATCTCAAACAGGCGCAGGTAGCCCAACTAGCCGCGGAAAGTGGGCTGCAGTTGATGGCCTTGTGCATGCAAGATATGAGCATGCCGGCCAGCACAGACGGGCAGACCTTCATTACAAACCTGTCTGATGCTCTTGGAAACATTCTCAACGGCACTGGCAACCTCGGCGGACTAAGCGTGTCCGCTGCGGATTCTGTCGTTTCGGTACCTCCGATTATCGTGGAGGGAATGACTTTCTCCTGCAAGTTGACCCGGATGGAGCCCGACGCCTAGAGCCGGCAGCGATGTCGTTTGTCCGTGACGGGAACTTCCGGCATCGCTACCCGCACGGTGGGTATCGATTTCAACACGGCAAGCAAGTCATCCGGCGTGTTTAGTCTCGGTGTTGCATCCCGCGGCAAGATCATCGTACGAGGCAATTTCAAGATCGATGGTGTGAATAGTCCCGCCGAAGCCGGCATGTTTTCCTCAAGTTCCGAAGTGGTCGCAATAGAAGCCAGAGGAAATCCCAACATCGGTGGCGATTTGTTCGTGACCTCCGGCAGCACAGGTTCTATTTACATCCAAGGCAATGCCGAGGTCGGTGGAGAATCCGATATCTACGAGATCTACGAGCATCACGTCCACCTCAACACAGAGAAACCCGAATTCCCGGAAATCGACGCCACACCTTTTGCCTCAATGACCACAGCCATCATCGACGGCAGCACGAATCTAAACGGCAACCTGGTGTTCAATAATCTCTGCATCAAGGCCGGAACGAATCCCGATTTTCACGGGAATCTGGTCTTGAACGGGATCGTGTATGTCGAGGTTCCAAACAAGGTCTCGTTCCACGGAAATACGGACGTCAACGGGTTCATTGTCACACAAGACGCTTCTGCTCTGAACATCGAAGACAATCAGATTGAATTCCGGGGGAACATTCATTTGATCGGTGTCGAGGTACTGCCGGACACCCCGAAATTCGCCGAGGTCAAGGAGCAAGCCGGGACCGCCCTGCTGGCCCCGGGGTTCGGTATAACCTTCCGCGGAACCAACAAAGGTATCAACGGCACTATCGCCGCCGACCAACTAACGTTTCGCGGGAACTCCATTGTCGGCGGTCAAATGACCGGAACGATACTGGGGCTTAAAGACCTGGAAATGGACCTGCGTGGCAACACCAATATCCTGGTGAACCACGAGGTCGGCGATATGGCCCCGGCTGGGTTCAAGCACTCTTTGGACCTGACGACAATCCCCAAATTCATACGCCGAGGGCCCACAGGATTGATGTGCCGAAGCCGGCAGGTTTCGCACAATGCTAATGAAGCCCGTTTCTTGTTCCCGTGCCCAGATGCCCACTCACAAGCAGTCACCAATCGCCGGCCTTCAGCCCTGCTGGTTTTTTCCCAGCGGCTCCAGGTCGGCAAGGGGGATTTCCATCTCAAACACGCCGGACTGAACGACGGCCAGATCCTTGTCCTCATGGAAGCGGATGAGCGTAGCGCGTTTGTGAAACGGTACGACAAAGACCTGCTGGCCCGGCTTGGCGGCAAGGACCGCTTCGCGGTTGGAGCGTGCCCTGTGGTCTTCGGGGCTTCGGCGGATCATGGCCCTGTCTTTGAGGTGCTCTTTTGGGCGGCCGGTCGATTCGCCTTTTTGCTCGCCCGCCCTGGCGCCGCGGTCCTTGGGACGGCGCATGTGCAGGGGGCGCGCAGCGAACGGTCCGGTCTGGGGAAACAATTCCTGCAAATTGACCTTCACCGGACCCTTGTCCGTACTTACCATGGCGTGCAGGCCCGCAAAGTCGATTTTTTCCAGCCTGCCCGCCCCGGGGGGGCGGGCAATGGTGACCCGGTCGCCAACCTTGACCCTAGCAATGGCCCCCAGCCACCGGTCGAACTGCCTGACCAGCAGTTGTTGCTGTTGGAGACTGCGATG
>JASLZV010000053.1 GCA_030754715.1 Phycisphaerae bacterium | reverse complement strand
TTGATTGACTCGGCCGATCTTGCCCTTTGGCAGCAGAACTACGATCCGATTGGGCCAGGAGGTCTGGGCGCTGCGCATACTCCTGAACCAGCCACGTTGTTGCTGTTGGTTGTCGGGGGGGTAGTGTTATTGAAGCAGCGGAGGTAGGCAGTCCTGATAATGAGCATTCAAGCGAACCTTGGAATTCTACCTGCTTGGCCTTCCTCACGCCGACCGGGTTCATGACGGACTCTTGGGGCCTTTGTGTCGGCCCGACCCACCTTCTCCCCACGTCGTCAAGCACTTGCCACAATGGCGGTATTCGCCGCGCCCGCAGATCTGACCGATCGATTGGCTTGAACCGCCGCCAACGTCGGGTGAGGGACTATCCATATTCCCGGAGCAGATCGTCGGCCAGCCCGGCGGCGCGCTTGATCGTTTCGCGAATCGGCAGATCGTACGGGCACTTCTCCTGGCACTGCCCGCAATCGGTGCACAGCGACGCCTTATCGATAAGTTCCCCGGCATATCGCTCGGTCACCAGCTTGGGTGACATGCGCTTTATAAAACTCTCGAAGATCATCCCCAGTACGATCGGTACGCCTTCGGGGCAGGGCATGCAGTACCCGCACCGGCGGCAGAAAAGTTTCCCCAACTCGTCGACGATCCTGGCGGACCGGCGGCGGTCCTTCCCGCTCAGTTCTGCGCCCGAGCCGACCACGGCAACGATTTGCCGGATCTCCGCGGCACGCTCGATACCGGGAATCGGCACCAGGTCCGGATAGGCATTGAGGAATCGAAACGCCAGTTCGGCATCCTCGAACTGACCGCCACACAGCGGCTTCATCACGATGAAACCCAACTTCTCGGCCCTTGCCCTGGGAATCAGTCTCTCGCCTGGTTCGCGGGTAATCAGGTTGAACGGAAACTGAACCGTCTCGAAGACAGGTTCCTCGATGAGCCGCATCGCCGTCTCCACACTGTGGCTGGTAAAGCCGATGTGGTTGATCCATCCCTTGCGACGTGCCTCAAGCAATGCCTCCATGGCCCCGCCGATCGCCGATATCTCCAGCCAGGACTCCAGCCTGACGTCGTGCAGTTGGTACAGATCGATTGTCTCGGTCCCCAAATGCCTCCGGGATCGGTCGATGTCGCCCATCATGCCGTCCCTGGTCCGATTGGCGGATTTGCTGGCCAGCACCAGATTATCGCGACGCCCGGCGATGGCCCGGCCGATCTTTTCCTCGCTGTCGCCGTAGCTGGCAGCTGTGTCGATGAAAGTCACCCCCAGGTCCAACCCAGCCCGGACGACCCGCGCGGCCTGAATCGGCGAAAGCCGCTGAATAGGGATCCCGCCAAAGCCGACCGCCGAGACTTTCAGGCCGCTCTTGCCGAGGATAACCTGCCGCATGACTTTGAAACTCCCGGCCGCATAACCCAGACAGTCGTCCGCGCGACCGGCAGCAGTCTACAGCGCAGGTTCGGGCGTTACAACACACCGCCATACGCCGGGGCCGGGACCACCGAAAACGAGCGAAATCCTCCGCTGGGATACAGGAAGGAGCTACCGGCGCAAGAGCCACCGGTCGAGTCCGGCAGCCGCCTGGCGTCCCTCGTTGATTGCTCGAACAACCAGCGAAGCGCCAGACGTTGCGTCGCCAGCTGCGAAGATACCCTCGTGGCTGGTCATGTGGTTTTCGTCGATGCGAATGTTTCCCCGCTCGTCAAGTTCCAGACCCAGTCGCTCAACGAGACCGGTGTGGACCACGTGAACAAACCCCATCGCCAGCAAGACCATGTCAACCTTCATGCTGAACTCGGTGCCCGGCTTTTCGGTCATCGCAGACCCCCGCGGCCCGTCCGTCCAGTCCACTTCGCAGCCGTGCAGTTCGCTCACCGCCGCGCCGAGACCGCTTAGCCTCTTGGTCAGCACGCACCAGCGGCGGTGGCAGCCCTCCTGCTGGCTGGTTGAGGTCCGCAGTATCGTCGGCCACGCCGGCCAGAAGGTCTGGGGATTGACGGCCTCGGGCGGTTTAGGCAGGATCTCGAACTGGTGAATTTCCCTGGCCCCCTGCCGCCTGGCCGTACCGATGCAGTCGCTGCCGGTATCGCCGCCGCCGATGACGACCACGATCTTGTCCTTCGCGATGATCCGGCTCTCGTCGGGGCCCATCGCCTCGCCGGCATTGACGCGGTTCTGCTGGGTGAGGTATTCCATTGCGAAGTGGACGTTTTCCAGTCCACGGCCGGCAACGTCCAGATCGCGGGGCACCTCGGCGCCCACCGCCAGGCAGACGGCGTCAAAGTCTCGAGTCAGATGCCTCGTCGAGGGATCCTGGCCGACGACCACGCCGGTTTCGAACTGCACGCCTTCGGCCTTCATCTGCTCCAAGCGGCGGTCGAGTATTCTCTTGTCGAGTTTAAAATCGGGGATGCCGCACCGCAGTAGGCCGCCGATGCGGGCGTCCTTCTCGAAGACAACGACGTCGTGGCCGGCGCGCGCCAACTGCTGGGCCGCGGCCAGGCCGGCCGGACCGGAACCGACAACCGCAACCCGTTTTCCGGTCTTCTTCGCCGGTTGCTGTGGTTTGATCCAGCCCTCCTCGAAGCCCCGATCGGCAATCTGTCGCTCGATCTGCCTGATGAGCACCGGATCGTCGTTGATGGCAAGGGTACAGGCGGTCTCACACGTCCCGGGACAGACCCGGCCGGTGATCTCGGGGAAATTGTTGGTGGAGTGGAGGTTTTCGCATGCCTTGCGCCAGCGACCGCGGTACACCAGGTCGTCGAATTCCGGAATGCGGTTAGCCAGCGGACACCCCATCGCGTGACAAAACGGAATTCCGCAGTCCATGCACCGCCCCGCCTGCTGCAGCAGCAGATTCCGTGGCAGGGGCAGGATGATTTCGAAGTAGTCGTTCACCCGCTCGGTAACGCCGCGGCGAGAGGGCTCCCGTCGCCGATACTCCATGAATCCGGTCGGCTTAGGCATTAAAGACTTCCTCGGTTGCCGGGGTGGTGTCGGTGTCTCTTTGCTCTCGATCTTTGAGGCGCTGGAGCGACCGGCGATAATCGATAGGCATCACCTTAACGAACCGCCCTATCATGTCGCGCCATCTTTCAAGGATGTATTTGGCCCGCTGGCTACCGGTCCACTCCACATGGCGGGTTATCAGGTCGCGCACAATCGCTACGTCTTGCTTCTTCCGGACAGGCTCCAGGTCCACCATGTCCAGGTTACACAGGGTGTCGAACAGTTGTCGCTCGTCCAGCACGTAGGCGACCCCTCCGCTCATTCCGGCTGCGACGTTCCGCCCGGTCTGCCCGATCACCACGATCGTACCTGCGGTCATGTACTCGCAGGCGTGGTCGCCCACCCCTTCGACCACGGCCGTCGCGCCGCTGTTGCGAACGGCGAACCGCTCGCCAGCCAAGCCGTTTACGAACACCTCCCCGGCGGTCGCTCCGTACAGCAGCGTGTTGCCGACGATAATGTTCTCATGTGGCCCGAACGGCGAGCCGGGCGGGGCGAGCACCACAATCCGCCCGCCCGAAAGGCCTTTGCCCAGGTAATCATTGCTGTCGCCGACCAGACGAAGCGTCACGCCGGGGGGCAGAAACGCCCCGAAACTCTGGCCGGCCGACCCGCGTAGTGTGATGTCGATCGTGCCGTCGCCCAGGCCGGCGGCGCCGCGCGCCCGGACGATGCGATTGCTCAGGATCGTACCGACCGCGCGGTGCACGTTGCGGATCGGCATCTCGAGGGACACTTTCTTGCCTGTGGCAATGCTCTTGGACACCTTTTCAAGGATCGCCCAGTCCAGATGTCCCTCGAGCACGTCACCAGGGGCGCGGACCTGCCGAACGGACCGACCGCCGGACGTGTCGGGCTTGGCGAACACGGCCGACAAGTCCAGGCCTTTGGCCTTCCAGTGGTCGATGGCCGTGCGGCAACCAAGGCGATCGACCCGCCCGACCATGTCCTGAAATTTCCAGAAACCCAACGCAGCCATAATCTGCCGGACTTCGCCGGCCACGAAGAGCATGAAGCGCTGGAGGTGTTCCGGCCTGCCGGCGAATCGGCGGCGCAGTTCGGGATTCTGTGTGGCTATGCCCACCGGGCAGGTGTCGAGGTGGCACTTTCGCACTAGGACACATCCGAGCGACACCAGCGCGGCAGTCCCAAAACCGAACTGCTCGGCGCCCAGCATCGCGGCAACGATCACGTCTCTTCCGGTTTTGAGCTGCCCGTCCACCTGGAGGCGGATGCGGTCTCGCAGGTGGTTGAGGACGAGGGTCTGCTGTGTTTCGGCCAGGCCCAGTTCCCACGGGACGCCGGCGTGCTTGATCGAGGACAGCGGGCTGGCGCCGGTACCTCCATCGTGCCCGGATATCAGCACCTCGTCGGCGTTGCCCTTGGCCACGCCTGAGGCGATCGTGCCCACGCCGATTTCCGCCACCAGTTTCACCGACACCTTCACGCCCGGATTGGCGCATTTCAGGTCGTAGATCAACTGGGCCAGGTCCTCAATGGAGTAGATATCGTGATGCGGCGGTGGCGAGATGAGCGTTACGCCCGGTGTCGAGTGGCGCATGCGGGCGATTTCTTCGGTGACTTTGTGGCCGGGCAGTTGTCCGCCTTCGCCCGGTTTGGCTCCCTGCGCCATTTTTATCTGCAGCATGTTCGCGTGGGCCAGATACTCCATCGTCACGCCGAACCGACCACTGGCGACCTGCTTGATCGCGCTGTTCAGCGACTCGCCGTCGCGCCGGGGCTCGTATCTCGCCGGGTCCTCGCCGCCTTCGCCGGTATTGCTCATGGCCCCCAAGCGATTCATGGCCATCGCGATTGTTTCGTGGGCCTCCTTGCTGATCGAGCCGTGCGACATCGCGCCGGTGCAGAATCGCTTGACGATTTCCTCGGTCGGTTCGACCTGGTCGACAGGCACGGCCGGGCCGGGGACAAACTCAAACAGCCCGCGCAGGGTAAACAGGCATTGGGACTGATCGTTGATACACTCGGCGTATTGGGAGTAGGCCTCGGCATCGTTGCGTCGCACGGCGCGCTGCAACAGGGTCACTGTCCGGTGGGTCCAGAGGTGGTTTTCGCCGTCACGGCGATATTGGTATTCTCCGCCAAAGTCGACCTCCGGCCGGCCAGTGGCGGGGGCAGTGTAGGCCAGGCCATGGCGCCCAAGGGCCTCGGCGGCGATCGTGCGGAGGTCAGCGCCTCCGATGCGCGATGAGGTGCCCGTGAAGTACTTGTCCACGATCCGGCGGTCGAGCCCGATCGCCTCGAACAACTGGGCGCAGTGATAACTCCGGAGGGTCGATATGCCCATCTTCGACATCGTCTTCAGGATGCCTTTCTTTATCGCCGCGATGTAGTTATCCACTATTTGTTCGTCTTCCAGGTCGGCCGGGATGTCGCTGTCGCGGTGCAGCCCACCGAGTACTTCGAAGGCCAAGTAGGGGTTGACGGCGTTGGCGCCGTAGCCGCACAGCAGGCAAAAGTGCATCACCTCGCGTGCCTCTCCGGTCTCGACAACCAGACCGGCCTGGCCGCGAAGGTTGTGATTCAGTAGGCCGTGATGGACGGCCGCAGTGGCTAGCAGGCTGGGGATGGGCGCTTTGGTCTCGCTGAAGTCGCGGTCGGAGATAATCAGCAACGACGCCCCACCAGCGATGGCGGCCTCGCACGCCTCGAGCAGATCATCCAGCCCTCGCCGAAGCGCCACGGCCGGGTCGCCGCCCTTGGCGTCGAACAGTGCCCCGACGGTAGCCACCTTGAAGTCGTCGCGTTTTGCAGCCCGCAACCTGGCCACGTCCTCATTGGTCAGAATAGGGTGTGGCAGTTTCAACTGGCGGCAGTGCTCGGGCGATTCGGACAGGAGATTGTGCTGCTTGCCGGTGAAACTCATCAACGACATCACCAACCCCTCCCGCAACGGGTCTATCGGCGGGTTGGTTACCTGGGCGAACAACTGCTTGAAGTAGTCGAACAGGAGCTTCGGACGGTCCGAGAGCACCGCCAGGGGTGTATCAGTGCCCATGGAGCCGACGGGCTCCTGGGCGTTCACGGCCATCGGCACCAGGATCATCCGCTGCTCTTCCCGTGTGTATCCGAAGGCCCGCATCCTCTGGCCGAGGGTCTGGGGTGGTTCCAGTCGCTCGTTGGCGGCGCCGAACAGCCCGCGCAGCTCGATGCGGTTTCGCATCAGCCAACGGCGATACGGTTTTTGTCTGGCGATACGGCCCTTGATCTCATTGTCCAGGATGATTCGGCCCTCGCGGGTGTCCACCAGGAACATGCGGCCGGGCTGGAGGCGCCCCTTGGCGCTGATTTCTTTGGGCGGGAACTCGACCACGCCGACCTCGCTGGCCAACACGACCAGACCGCCGGTGGTGATCACGTAGCGCGCGGGGCGAAGTCCGTTTCGATCCAGCACGCCACCGACCAGGTGCCCGTCGGTGAACACCATGGCAGCCGGTCCGTCCCACGGTTCCATCACGGCAGCGTGGTACTCATAAAACGCTCTCTTGTCAGTACTGATGTGATAACTGGGCCCAAAAGCTTCGGGGATCATCATCATCACGGCGTGCGGGAGGGACCTGCCTGCGCGAACGAGCAATTCCAGGGCGTTGTCGAACAGGGCCGAATCGCTGGCCCCGGGCATGAGGATCGGCAGCAGGTCTGTTGTGTCCTGTCCGAGCAACTCACTGCTCAACAGCCGCTCGCGCATACGCATGCGGTTGGCGTTTCCGCTGATGGTGTTGATTTCGCCGTTGTGGGCGATGCAGCGGAACGGTTGAGCCAGCCGCCAGTTGGGGAACGTGTTGGTGCTGTATCGCTGGTGCACCAGCGCCAGGGACGAGACCATGCGCGGGTCGCGCAGGTCCGGGTAGTAGGCGAACAACTGCGGCGCTAGAAACATGCCTTTGTAGCAGATAGTGCGGCAAGACATGGAGGCGACGTAGAAGTCCTCCGCCACCTGGCCGAACTTCCGGACGACCAGGCGCTCGGCCCGCTTACGGGCCAAGTACATCATCCGCTCGAGTTCTTCCTCGTCCGCGCCGGCCCCGTCGATGAATACCTGCCTGATGATGGGCTCGGCCGACCTAGCCAACTCGCCGAGGCACGAGTTGTCGCCGGGCACGTTGCGCCAGGTGAGCACCTTCAGGCCGCAGTGTGCCACGGCCTGGGTAAGGAGTTCCTCGCACTGGCGGGCAAGTGCCGCGTCGCGTGGGCTAAACACCATGCCCACGCCGTAGTTTCCTCGCTGTGGCAAGGCGACACCAAGTTTGCCTGCCTCGGCGGCAAAGAATTCATGCGGTATCTGAAGGAGTATCCCGGCCCCGTCGCCGGTGGCCTCGTCGCTGCCGACAGCGCCGCGGTGCTGGAGGTTCAACACGATCCGGTTGCTCAGTTCGAGGATATGATGGCTGCGGGCGCCGCCGATGTCGACCACCGCACCGATACCACAGGCGTCATGCTCGCAATCGTGGTGGTACAGACCCTGGTCCCTGTGTGGGCGTAACACTATAACTCTTTCCCGTTACGGCTCTTGCGGGACATGTGCGCTTCGGCGCAGCCCTGCTGCATCCAGAGATTCAACATCCCGACGTCAGCCATGAAGCCTCAGCTACATTCCCATGTTAGACATCGTATAGTTAGCAACGGATATTAAATAATTCGATGGAATGCATCCACCTTTGGGCAAAGGCCAGCCGCCGAGACCTGTAGGTTCACTGGCAGCGGCAAGGCGTTCGGTCGGCCCCGTAGCCCGCTCGGAGTTGGGGGCGCAGGGATCGCTCAACTGTCGTAGTAAAGGCTGAACTCATGCGGATGCGGTCGCAGGGACAGCGGAGTCACCTCCTCGTCTCGCTTCCACTGAATCCACGATTGGATCAGATCCTCGCTGAGCACACCGCCGGCCAGCAGGAACTCGCGGTCGGCGTCCAGGGCGTCAATGGACTCGGCCAGCGAGCCGGGGACCTTCGGGATAGCGACCAAGTCTTCGTCGCCGAGTTCGTAGATGTTTTTGTCCAGCGGTTGGCCCGGGTCAATCTTGTTTTGGATGCCGTCGATCATGGCCATCAGCATCGCCGACCATGCCAGGTATCCGTTTGCGGTCGGATCGGGGCATCTAAACTCGATTCGCTTGGCATTGGGACCCTCTGAATACATCGGGATACGGACCGAGGCGGAGCGATTGCGTGCCGACATCACCAGGTTGACCGGCGCCTCAAAGCCGGGCACCAGTCGGCGGTAACTGTTGGTGGTGGGTGCGGCGAAGGCCAGCACTGCCGGGGCATGAGCCAGCAGGCCGCCCACAGCGTGCAGGGCCATCTGGGACAAATCGGCATATTCATCGCCGGCGAAGAGCGGTCGACCGCCTTTCCACAACGACATGTGGGTATGCATGCCGCTGCCGTTGTCTTCGAAAATCGGCTTGGGCATGAACGTCACCGTTTTCCCATGGCGATTGGCGACGTTCTTGACAACGTACTTGTACCACATGAAATGGTCGCACATCCGCGTCAGTTCTTCGAACTTCATGTCGATTTCGGCCTGGCCGGCCGTGGCGACCTCGTGGTGATGCTTTTCCACTTTGATTCCGACCTTCATCAGTTCATAGGTCATTTCGCCGCGAAGGTCGTGGTAGGTGTCGGTGGGGCTGACGGGGAAGTAGCCGCCCTTGAACGAGGGTTTGTATCCGAGGTTCGGCTCTTCGAAGCGGGCTGTGTTCCAGGCGCCCTCGACCGAATCGATCTGGTAGTAGCCGGTGTGCTGGTTCTGCTCGTAGCGGATCTCGTCAAAGATAAAAAACTCCGGTTCCGGCCCGACGTAGCACGTATCGGCGATGCCGGTCTGCTTGAGATACTCCGCTGCCCGCCGGCAGGTGTGCCTCGGGCACTTGACGTAGTCCCGGCGGGT